>NC_020409.1:310000-610000 GCF_000341895.1 Pseudodesulfovibrio piezophilus C1TLV30
GCGAGTTACTCTGTATTGCAAGGTTAAGCGTAAGTGTAGCCGTAGCGAAAGCGAGTCTGAATAGGGCGTCAAGTAATGCGGAGTAGACCCGAAGCCGGGTGATCTATCCATGAGCAGGCTGAAGCTTGAGTAAAATCAAGTGGAGGGCCGAACCAGTATCGGTTGAAAACGATTTGGATGACTTGTGGATAGGGGTGAAAGGCCAATCAAACCCGGTGATAGCTGGTTCTCCCCGAAATATATTGAGGTATAGCGTGTGATTAGTTTTGCGGAGGTAGAGCACTGACAAGGCTAGGGGCCCCACCAGGTTACCAACCCTTATCAAACTCCGAATGCCGTAAAATGATGTCATGCAGTCAGGCTATGGGTGCGAAGGTCCATGGCCGAAAGGGAAACAGCCCAGACCAACAGCTAAGGTCTCGAAATCAATGCTAAGTGGGAAAGGTGGTGGAGTTGCTGATACATCCAGGAGGTTGGCTTAGAAGCAGCCATCCTTTAAAGAAAGCGTAATAGCTCACTGGCCTAGCGATTCTGCGCCGAAAATGTAACGGGGCTAAGCATTGTACCGAAGCTTTGGGTTCGTAGTTTACTACGAGCGGTAGGGGAGCGTTCTCAGATGGGATGAAGGTGAACCGGAAGGTTTGCTGGACTAATGAGAAGTGATTATGCTGGCATGAGTAACGATAAAATAAGTGAGAAACTTATTCGCCGTAAACCTAAGGTTTCCTGGGTAAAGCTAATCTTCCCAGGGTAAGTCGGCCCCTAAGGCGAGGCAGAAATGCGTAGCCGATGGGAAACAGGTTAATATTCCTGTACATGTGTATGTGTGCGATGGAGGGACGCAGAAGGATAGGTGATCCGGGTGTTGGATATCCCGGTGCAAACGTGTAGGCTTGAGGAGCAGGTAAATCCGCTCTTCTTTAAGGCCGAGGCGTGATGCCGAGTCTTTATCGACAGAAGTCATTGATTCCAGACTGCCAAGAAAAGCTTCTAAGTTTAGCATATGCATACCGTACCGCAAACCAACACAGGTAGGTGGGTCGAGCAGACCAAGGCGCTTGAGAGAACTCTGGTTAAGGAACTCGGCAAAATGACCCCGTAAGTTCGCGAGAAGGGGTACTCGAACGTGTGATGTAATTTACTTATTGAGCACGCTTGAGGCGCAGTGAATCGGGGGGGGCGACTGTTTACTAAAAACATAGGTCTCTGCTAAGTCGTAAGACGATGTATAGGGACTGACGCCTGCCCGGTGCTGGAAGGTTAAGAGGTGGGGTTAGACTTCGGTCGAAGCTCTGAATCGAAGCCCCAGTAAACGGCGGCCGTAACTATAACGGTCCTAAGGTAGCGAAATTCCTTGTCGGGTAAGTTCCGACCTGCACGAATGGCGTAACGATCTCCCCACTGTCTCAACCAGAGACTCAGTGAAATTGAATTCCCAGTGAAAATGCTGGGTACCCGCGGAAGGACGGAAAGACCCTGTGCACCTTTACTGCAGCTTGACATTGGTATTTGATTAATAATGTGTAGGATAGGTGGGAGACTTTGAAGCATGCTCGCTAGAGTGTGTGGAGTCACCCTTGAAATACCACCCTTTATTACTTAGATATCTAATCCAATGCCGTCATCCGGCTTGGAGACAGTGTCTGGTGGGTAGTTTGACTGGGGCGGTCGCCTCCCAAATAGTAACGGAGGCTTGCAAAGGTTCCCTCAGGCTGATTGGAAACCAGCCGTTGAGTGCAAAGGCATAAGGGAGCTTGACTGTGAGACAGACATGTCGAGCAGGAACGAAAGTTGGTCTTAGTGATCCGGTGGTTCCGCATGGAAGGGCCATCGCTCATAGGATAAAAGGTACGCCGGGGATAACAGGCTGATCGCGTCCAAGAGTTCACATCGACGACGCGGTTTGGCACCTCGATGTCGGCTCATCACATCCTGGGGCTGAAGCAGGTCCCAAGGGTACGGCTGTTCGCCGTTTAAAGTGGTACGCGAGCTGGGTTTAAAACGTCGTGAGACAGTTTGGTCCCTATCCTCCGTGGGCGTAGGAGAATTGAAGAGGGTCTGCCCCTAGTACGAGAGGACCGGGGTGGACGAACCTATGGTGTTCCTGTTGTCACGCCAGTGGCATTGCAGGGTAGCTATGTTCGGTACGGATAACCGCTGAAAGCATCTAAGCGGGAAGCCAGCCTCAAGATAAGTTCTCCCTGGACATTAGTCCCTAAAGATCCCTTGAAGACTACAAGGTTGATAGGCTGGAGGTGTAAGCAGCGTGAGTTGTTCAGCTGACCAGTACTAATAGATCGTGCGGCTTATTTTACATTAATGGAATTCTCTCTTCTCCCTATTGACTTATATATTTGAACCCTTCCGGTTCACCAGATTTTCTTGGTGCCCAAGGAGGAGGGGGTACACCCGGTCCCATTCCGAACCCGGTAGTTAAGCCCTCCATCGCCGATGATACTGCATGGTAGCGTGTGGGAAAGTAGGTCGGTGCCAAGGAATATTTCAGCCCTTGATTCATACGAATCAGGGGCTTTTCCTTGTTCTTCTTCCGAACACCCCGCCACTTATCCCACCAGTTTCCAAAATCTGAAACTTCCCCGGCATCGCCAGCAACAAACAGCTCACTTGTTTTTCCAGTTCGTCCCCACGTACTCCGCACTCCCCGTCCACACACAATGCTTTCCCACAGTCATAACACCCCCGGCAAAGCCGGGGGCTTGAGCTTGTGAGCCACTCAAAGTGGCTTTAAGAACCGCCTAAAGGCGGAATTTCAACTGCTCCACCCGCTTGTCTTCATGTTCTTGTTTGCGGATGTATTCCCTTATTACCTTTTCGTCTCGTCCAACCGTGGTCACATAGTAACCACGCGCCCAGAAGCTTTGCCCTGCAAATCCCCTTGCGCGATTTTGGACTTCACGCGCTATGTGTATTGCGCTCTTACCTTTTATATAACCAACTACTTGTGCCACAGAGTATTTGGGAGGAATGGCGATGTACATATGCACATGATCAATGCATAAATGCCCTTCCAAAATCATACATTCACGTTGACGTGCGAGCTTGTGGAACACCTCGCCCAAGTAGTTTTTCAACTTGCCAAACAATACCTTACGCCGACATTTCGGTATCCACACAACATGATACTTGCAGTCCCATTTTGTATGGCATAGGCTTGAATTGCACTTCATAGAGCCTCTCCTCTGCTCACTCTGAGCAGCTCACAAGGAGAGGCTTTATATTACTCCCGCATAAGTCAAACTTTACTGGTCCCCCAGCAGAGCTGGGGGGGGTCTCATTGGACTAAGTTGACCCTCAATACAATGACTGAATACCACAGAGTCCCTCTCGTTTTAGTTTTCTCCTCACCACCTCCAGAGACCACCCCTCCCTGTTCGCTTCAGAGAGTGAACCAGCAACTCTCCGCGTCCAGACATATCCCCATGGAAGGCGCATCTCCCCACTGCCGTCGCTAATGCCCTGAATCGCCACTAAACAGCAGCGACAATACGCAACAGAAAAGTAGGGGAGCAAAAATGGTTCATCCGGCTAAAGCATACTTCGCTTGAGGAATTCTCATGATCCTGAGCTTGAAGAACTCGGTGTCTCGATAGCCGTAGGCTTGTCGTTTCAGCGTCTTGATCTTGTTGTTCGTCCCTTCGATTGGGCCTGACAAGATGGGGTGATCGTAGTAAGGATGTCGAAATAAGATGCGGCAAGCGTCCTCGTCATGCCCCGAAAAGGGCGTATCTCGGAGGTTTCGGCCTTGACGATCAAGTCGTTGATGACCTTCTCTGCCATCTCCTTGTCCGACTAGGACCAGAGTTGCCGCAAGTCCTCTTTTAGATAGTAGGCTATCGCCGAAGGTTTGTTCAGTCGCAGCGCTCCGTTTCATCGTAGCTTTCATCCAGAATTTTCGTTTTTTCAGAAAAATCCACCGAGCCACTTTGATCTCCTTCCTTTCAAGTGGCGAGGCGAGTTTCCGGAAGAGCTGGTGACGTATCTGTGTAATCTTTTCATTCATCAGCTTGACCACATGAAACCAGTCAAACACGATAGCCGTATTCGACAGGTTCTCCATGAATGCGCTGATAAAACTGGCGTTCACGTTCTTCGCCACAGCCGTAATCTTGGCTCTCGTCTTCTTGAGGCGTTCCCAGAACGGGAGGAGTGTTTCACGGCTTCGACCTTCGCCGCCAAAAACGACTGCGCCGTTTTCAAGGTCCATAACTAATGTCAAAGACTTTTGCCCCTTGCGGACACTGATTTCGTTGATGGCGACATACTTGAGCTCCCCCGGATAGGGCTTTGAAAAGCGGTGAACCAAATATCGTTTGAAGATTGATTTGATGGTATCCCACCCAATGCCGAGCAGGTCGGGCACATCTTGTATTGTCATCTTTTTTGCCAGGGCGAGAGCATATCACTCAAAAGCTTTCGTATACCAGTTCCTGGAGTCGGCGATCTGAATGTGATCAAGCGAATGATGTTTCTGAAATGGCAGCAAGGGCAACGAATCAAGTCATCCTTGGACTGTACGTTCTGGATGATATTGCCTGTGATGAAATTCTGCCGCGTGGTCGCAACCTCGCAGGCCGAGCGCATGGTAGATGAAACTCGTGAACATGGAGATTCATCCCTCCGTTGGTTGGTGATGCTTCCAATGGTTGGACGCTATGTCCTTTCATTTTGTCAAAAGTACACTTGAAATGGATGAACCACAAAAAGGCAGAGGAGCAGAGTGTTTTTTACGGAATGAGTTATTCAAGCAATTTCAGCAAAGTTTGAGACCTGAGAGTGCTTCATGGTGCTAATATCTTGTTCAGGATGTGAAAATCTACGTAGAAAATTGATAATTAATTTATCTGATATTTCAGGATGGTGAGTACCAGCATGATTTTATGATGTCATCGATCATTTTACAATTCCTTACTGATGGTTATTTTATAAAGAATGAAGAAGTTAAAAAAACTGGCTGACTATGGAGCTTTATTTAACTGTTCATAGGATTTTATAATTCAATGCTCAGCCAGTATTCGTATCGAATTAAGCCCAATGCTTTTAATATGGGAGGATAGGATGAATAATTTAGCTCTTGTGCCGAACGTTATCCCTATTCATTCTAGAGAAATGACCAAGGACAGACTTAAGTCGGCTGTGGGAAAAGTGCTAGCAAATGTTGGATTTCAGAATTTGGATGTCAACCAAGTTGCCCATGAAGCAGGTCTTGATAGAAAATTGATATATCAATATTTTGGGGGACTTCAGGGACTCGTTTATGAGTATGGTCAGACACAGGATTTTTGGCCAGATGTAGAAGAACTGCTCGGAGATGAACAAGATGTTATTTCTAGTTTACCACCACATGAGGTCATGGCCCTTTTTTTCAAGAGATATATGCATGCCATCTTAAAACGCCCATATACGCTTGAAATTCTTGCTTGGGAGGCTATAGAACGGAATGCATTAACGAAAACGCTAGAAGAGATTAGATCAAAAACTGCTCTTCAATTTTTTGAATATATGGAGCAGGATCCACCAAAGAATGTAGATTTAACAGCACTTGTATTATTAATGGCAGGAGCAATAAATTTTATTGTCGTAAGATCACGAATATATCCTTCCCTTGGAGGTATAGACCTTCGTGCAGATGAAGGATGGAAAAGACTCGAAAGAACAATAGATCAACTTCTTTCTGGAATACTCAAATAAGGAATATTATAAAATTTGAATGAGAGTGTTCTGGAGGCTTTTCATTTAATAAATTACTAAAGCGCCTGGCTCAAGAGCCAGGCGCTTTAGTAATTTATTTATTTTGACCTCGTTTAGTCCAGAGCTTCATTTCTTTCATTTTCTTTCTACGTTCTCTTTGTAATGATTTGCAGACCAGAGGCAATTTCTTTTTATAGCCATATTTTTCTCTGTATTCATCTGGAGTTAGATCATGGCTGGAAAGATGCTTTTTGGTCAAAACCTTGAAAGACTTGCCGCAGGAACAGCATAAGATAGATTTTTCGCGAATAGCTTTACTTGGGTCAACGGCAAATACTTCTTCTGTTTCTAGGGAGCCACCTTCCGCAATTGCTTGAATACCGGTCGATAACTTTTGAACCATTGAAGTTATTTCATCTTCAGTCATAGTGCGTACACTCGCTTGCGCTTTGACAATTTCTAATGCCTCTTTCAAGTAATCTTCCATGAGAGTAACTCCTGTTGAATAAGCTGTTGAGTGTTAAAATAAATACATAGTTTTTATATTAGTGTTTAGCGTAATTAAAGCATACTTCATACGTCTGCAACTTTGTCATAATGATATTTTAACTAATCGGGTTTATTTGTATATCATGATGGGCATTGTATTTGTCAATGCAAAACGTTTGTAATCAATGTTATTTCAAAAAAAAGTATCTAATGAGATAACTCAGTGGTTCTGAGAATTTCTTGCTCTCATTTGATGTATGAAGTATAGTTTTTGAGATCAATTTTGAGATTAGGTTTTATTAAGAAATGGAGTTGGATATGAGTACAAGCTGTGGAAAAGTGCATAAACTGGAAGATTTCAAAGACGAAGCTGATGGTGAGAACGGGGCGAAGAACGATGAAGTGCGTGCGAATAGAATGGGCAATACGCAAAAAGATATGAGTAAAGTTGCATTAATTGTTTCTTTGCTCTCTGTCCTTTTACTCGTAATATTCTTTTTCGGTATGAACCAAAATATAGCAGGACTTACTGATGAAGTTCAGTCTCTTGGGGTGTTGCGAGATGATGTGAACTCTTTGGATCAACAAGTGGTCCAAATGCAATCTGATATTCCTCATGAGATGCAGCGTATGCTTGCTCATGATATAGTTAATGAAATGACCATGAAGGCCTTTTACTTGACCGATACACTTCAAGATGAATCGTTACGTGTAAAAATGCAAGAAGTACTGCAGGGGCTCAAGGAAATTCGAACTGGGTTAGAGCAGTAAAAGGTGCAGTCCTCTTTGGGAGCGGTGACTTAGGTCACCGTTTTTTTTAGTGTAACACCTTGATCACTTGTTGTTCATTGTTTGGAAATGAATCTTTTATATATTGATATATATAATTATTCATGACCAATCGGAGATCAATGAACAACGAAAAGGGAATGCAGGTTTGTGAGCAAAAAATATATAAGTCTCAGAGAAATCGGACGTCAGTTGGGAGTCCCTCCTTCTACTATCATTTATTATAAAGATAAATTTGATCGTTTTATTCCATCTGAAGGGAGTGCTGGGCGAAGAAGAAAGTATCCCGCTGAAGCGATAGATATTTTCAGAAAGATTCGTCAAATGTTCAATGATAATTGGTCCACTGAGCAGGTAGAGCAGGAGTTGGCGCTGAAATTTAGCTTGTTGATGGACAAGGAAATGCTGACGCAACAATCATCACAGTTCTCTTTCGGAGGAATCTCTACTGACTTTTCTCAAGAAATAAGTGGTGTGTTGGTCAAAATATCTGATGTTTTAGAGAATGAGACGCTGTTTCGTAGCGAAATAAAGGTATTAAAAGATAAGGTCGAAACGTTACAAAGTGAAATAAGAAGCTCGGAAGCTCGGTACAAAGATAAAATTGTTTTTCTTGAGCATGAGATTGCAGATTTGAAAAAGTTGACGTCTTCATCGAAGCAAGCGGGGGGGATCGATTTTCCTTCTCTTGATTTCTTATCAAGTCCTCTCGTTATTTGTTCAGATGGAGAATATCTTGGGGTACAAGGAAAAGGGCGGAGTCATTTTTCACTAAAGGATTTTGTTCATCTTATTGAAAGAAAAGAGTCGGATATAATGAAAGTTTCCACTTCATGGAAGCGCAAAAGTAGACATTGGGTGCTGGTTGTTCATACCCAGGATCTTGAAAAAAAACGCGAACAGGATATTATTCTGGTAGCCAAAAGAACAATTACGCCCAGTCAGAATATCGTGACAGAGATAAATCGTCTTAATATCGATGGAACTGACGCTCCGGATATTTTATTGTTGACATTGTTTCGGCAACTTCGATCGGTCTTTAATGGGTGATGTTTTTTTTGTTTGTGATAACTCTAGAAAAAATCTTGATTCTTTGTTTTTTTTCACTTATAAAATCACTGCTCAATAGTACCATAGCTAGTTAGTTTCGCCGGTTCGATGGAGGAGACGGTATGCCCCAGGTCGCTGCTAGAATTACAAATGATCAGGAAAAATGGCTCAAGGACTATTTCAAAACCAAAAGCGCTGGGGCTGAATTTATTCTGCCGTGGGCTGTTGATGTCTTTTTCAAGTCTATTAGAAATGTTTCCAGTGACTTTTCAGTTGCCGAACTGAAAACAATACTTGAGTCACATAGGGATGTGAAACTCCTGCCCAATCAATCCAAGCAGGCCTATTTGCTTTTGCGAGTTGAAGAAGCGTGTGAAGAGCATAGCGTACATATTCAGCATGGGGCCAGTAAATCAAACTTGGAAGTGAAGTTGCGGCGTTTGACGGATTTGCAGGCGACAGCTCTTATGATTTGGGCGACTGCATATTGGGTCAGTAAGGCCTGGAATGGGGTTTCAGTCGAAGATTATGTTAAGCTTTCATGTGGTTAAGCATTTTTTTGGGATGACGAACTAACAGTTTTTCGTTTTGTTACGATTATCGGCTGCAAGCGTTTATAGCTGCCGGTAGTCGTTTTTTTGTGGAGGTGGGATGGATAGATTGCCTTGTGTTCTCACGATAGCCGGTTCTGATTCCGGAGGTGGAGCTGGTATTCAAGCGGATATCAAGACCATAAGCATGCTTGGTGGCTATGCTGCCAGTGTCATCACCGCGTTGACTGCACAGAACACTAAAAACGTGACAGGAATTCATGCACCGTCTTCGCAATTTGTCGCTCAGCAGTTGTTGACCGTTACAGAAGATATTCAAATAGACGCTGCGAAAACCGGAATGCTTTTTTCTGAGCCAATCATAGAAGCAATAGCACCACTCCTGCGCCACAAAAAATACCCGTTAGTCGTTGACCCTGTTTGTGTTGCGACTTCCGGGGCCAAACTTCTCAAAGAAGACGCTGTGGATGCTCTGATCAGGTTGATATTCCCATGTGCGGATATCTTGACCCCGAATATTCCTGAAGCGGAAATGTTCACCGGTATCAAAATTTCTGACAGAGAAGACGTATTCAGAGCTGCCCGTATTCTCTTGGATATGGGACCGCATGCAGTGCTTATCAAGGGTGGGCACTCTCAATCTTGGGCCATAACAGATTGGTTTGTAGCAAGAGATCGTGACCCCATTCCTTTTTTACAACAACGTGTCCAAACAATTTCAACCCACGGAACAGGGTGTACTCTCTCGGCGGCCATAGCTACAGGGCTTGCACAGGGGCTAGAAATTGAAGCTACGATCAAAAAAGCTCAAGAGTATTTAAATCTTGGCCTGCGTGCGAGTTTTCCGATAGGTGAGGGGGGGGGGCCGCCAAACCATTTAGCCCCTTGGCTTAAAGTTGAAGCTCGTGAAAAGGTTTTGTCTGATTTAAATCAGTTCTGTCGATGGCTGGAAGCCTCTGATGGGATAGCTGCATTACTGCCAAAGGGGCGTGGAAATATAGCCATCTCCTTGCCCTATGCCAAAGATCTTTCGGAAGTCGCGAGCATGAGCGGAGGGATAGTCGGGACACACGGCGGTGATGCCCTTTCTGTCGGTTTTCCTGATTTTGGTGTTTCAGAAAGGACGGGAGCAACTCTTTTGGCTGTTCAACGCCTGAATCCTGAAGTAGGGTGCGCCGTTACCCTTGGTTTAACGAAAAAGATGAAACAGGTTCTTCATTTGTCCGACTTTGAATCCATCTGGATCAAGAGAGAAGGAAAGCCTGATTATATTTCGTTGGAGCATGGTCGATTTGAAGAGTGGGGAACTTTTACAATTTTAAAAGAACATAAGGCTCCGGGAATTGTTGAAGCAATAGCTGATCCTGGCGGATATGGCTATGAGCCTGTTTTAAGACTCTTGGCCAAAGACGTTGGAGATTTGGTTGAGAAGATGAAGAAACTTTTCAAAATTTTGAAAACATTGGATTGAGCATGCTAAAAAGCCTTCAATGCAGTTTTACTGCGGTATAAGGTTGACATATCTTCAGGAGCTTGCTTAATAAGCACGGTCTTTCTGCGGGCGTGGCGGAATTGGTAAACGCGCCAGATTTAGGATCTGGTACCTCACGGTTTGGGGGTTCGAGTCCCTCCGCCCGCACCAAAATTGCAATATCATGCACCCAAATGGGTGTTCAGGAGGAGACGTCGTCATGGAATATAATGTTGAAGAACTTTCTCCGGTAAAACGGAAAATTACCGTTGAGGTGCCGGCTGAGGAGGCCAACGCGGCTATTATGACCGCCATCGCCATGTATCGTATGCAGGCTGATGTGAAAGGTTTCCGTAAAGGTAAAGTCCCTTCCAGCGTCATTGAGTCCAAATTTCGTAAGCAAATTTACGGGGAAGCGACGACAGACCTGATCAATTATCAGATCAATGAAATTATGAGCGGGTTGAGCATTCAACCTATGTCTCGTATTGATGTTGATGCCAAAGAACTCGAGCGTGATAAAGATTTCACGTATGCTATTGAGTTCGAAGTCGCCCCCAAATTAGAATTGCCGAATTACAAGGGGCTTGCCGTCGATGAGATCAAGGCCTTTGTCGGTGATGCTGAGATTGCTGAAGTCGAGGCTCGTATTCTTGAGAATAATGCAGAAGTGAACGTGATTGAGGATGTGCGGCCCCCTCAAGACGGTGAAGTAGCTACAGTTACTTTTGGTGCCTACCAAGACGACAAAGTAGTTGAAGGCATCCAGGCTGAAAATTTTGATCTTATGCTGGGACAAGGTCAGGCTCTTCCCGATTTCGAAGATATGATCAAAGGGATGACTGCCGGTGAAGAAGGGGAAGTCGACATTACTTTCCCTGAAGACTTCATTAACGAAACTCTCGCAGGTCAGACTGTGACCATGAAAGCGAAATTGCACGCTGTCAAAGAACGTATCACTCCTGAAATGAATGATAGCGTTGCTAAGAAAGCTGGTTTTACAGATGTCGAGACCATGCGCAAAGGGATCCGGGAGTCTTATGCTCAGCAGCGCAAACAGATGAATAAGTCTGCAGCCCTGAGTCAGCTTTTGTCTCAGATCATTGACGGGATCACTGAATTCCCCTTGCCGCCATCCATGGTTGAAGATCGTATCGATAGGTTGATTCAAGACCTTGAATATAAGCTTGATCGCCAGGGGAAAGGGCTTCAGTCCTTGGGTAAGACTCCTCAGCAGATGCGTGACGAATTTAAGGATGAGGCAATCTCCACAGTCAAGTCTGAGATTTTCCTTTTGGCTGTTGCTGCTGAAGAAGGGCTAGAAATTACACCAGAAGAGATTGAGACAACCCTTTCTCAACTCGCCATGCAGACTCGCCAGCCTCTTCATGATCTTAAAAAATATTATGAAGATAATAATCTTATCGTTCCGCTTAAGGACCGTCTGTTGTGCGATAAAGCCTCAGAATTGATTTATGATTCTGCTGAAGTCAAAGAAATCGAGCCTCCTACCGTGACTGATGTAGTAGAAACTGCGGAAGCGGAAGCTACTGCTGCAAAGAGCGACACGGAAAAGTTCGAAAATAAGGCAGAGGCTGTTGCGTTCGCAGTGGCAAATCTGGGACTGAAAGAATCCACAGCAAAAGGGTATTCCTTGGCCAAGCTTCAGGAACGTGCCGAGGCATTCTGGGCAGAGCAGGAAGCCTAGCTATCATATTCTCTCTCAACTTTGCTCATACTGCGGCGGCCCGAGTTCTACGGGCCGCCGCTTTTTTATCAAAATACTCTTGACCTCGGCTTGATTATGCCTATTTAGAATGAGTATAATAAGTAAGTTTCCCTTGTCCTCATATGGGAAATACCTCATACTACAACCAATCTGACACAAAGCGGAATTTGTCCTAAGCATCTTATGAGATGGAGAAAAGGACAGCAGGTTTTCATTTCGCCTTTGATAAACTTCAAAAGATCTTTCAAGGAGAGGTTCATGGTCGCCATCCCGATGGTTATTGAAACAACCGGTCGTACAGAACGTGCCTACGACATTTATTCCCGCCTTCTTAAAGACCGGATCATCTTGCTTGGTAGTGCCATTGATGATCATGTGGCGAGCTTGATATGTGCACAGCTTCTTTTTCTTGAGTCGGAAGACCCGGAAAAGGAAATATATATGTATATAAATTCTCCTGGTGGCTCTGTGTCATCGGGAATGGCTATTTATGATACAATGCAATATATTTCGGCGCCTGTGGCGACGTTGTGCCTCGGCCAGGCCGCTAGCATGGGAGCACTTTTGCTTGGCGCTGGTGAAGCTGGAATGAGGTATGCTTTGCCCCATAGTCGTATTATGATTCATCAGCCACTGGGAGGAGCCCAGGGGCAGGCTTCGGATATTCATATTCACGCCAAGGAAATCCTGCGCTTGCGGGACGAGTTGAATGAAATCATGGCTGGACATACCGGCCAGAAACTGGAAAAAATCCGCGAAGATACCGAGCGTGATTACTTCATGAGTTCCAAAGAAGCCCAGGAGTATGGTCTCATCGACAAGGTGATGAGTTCTCGCAAGGATGCGGTTGAAGACAAGAAAGGTAAGTAATTATGGCCGACACCAACAACAATTCTGATTTGAGTTGTTCTTTCTGCGGCAAGACCCAGATAGATGTGCAGCGTCTCATCGCCGGACCTGATGTTTATATCTGCGATGAGTGCGTCGCGCTGTGCAACGACATAATGGCTCAGGAAACCATCAGTGAAGAGTTCGAAGATGGGCGTCTTTTACCTCCGCAGGAGATAAAGACTTTACTCGACGAGTATGTCATCGGACAGGAACAGGCCAAAAAGATCCTTTCTGTGGCTGTTCATAATCACTATAAACGTGTCTTTTATGCTGCTGCCAATTCGGGCCCGGATGAGGTTGAGATAGACAAGTCAAACATCCTTCTCATCGGCCCCACCGGGTCAGGAAAAACTCTTCTTGCCCAAACATTGGCACGCGTCCTTAAGGTGCCGTTTGCCATCGCAGATGCCACAACTTTGACCGAGGCCGGGTATGTTGGAGAGGACGTAGAGAATATTCTAGTTCAGTTGCTCCAGAATGCCGATTACGACATTGACGCAGCAAGCCGTGGAATCATCTACATTGATGAGATCGACAAGGTCGCACGCAAAGGGGATAGCCCCTCGATTACTCGTGATGTTTCTGGTGAAGGTGTTCAGCAGGCACTGCTGAAGATAATAGAAGGAACTGAAGCGAATATTCCGCCCAAGGGTGGGCGTAAGCATCCACAGCAGGAATTTATCCGAATGGATACTTCCAACATCCTGTTTATTCTTGGTGGCGCGTTTATTGGGTTGGATAAGATAGTTCAGCAGCGTAAATCCGGCTCGGGCATGGGATTTGGTGCCAAGGTTGAGGCAAAAAAGGAAATGGATCTTGGTGAATCCTTTGCTCTTTCCGAGCCTATGGACCTTATAAAATTTGGGCTTATCCCTGAGTTTATTGGGCGAATCCCAGTTCAGACCGCTCTTGAGGAATTAACTGAGGAAGACCTTGTCCGGATACTTCAGGAACCGAAGAATGCTTTGGTAAAGCAATACCAAAAGCTCTTTGAATTAGACAAGGTCGAGCTTCGCTTCACAGAAAATGCAATGACCGCTATTGCTCGTCAGGCTATCAGCCGGAAAACCGGTGCTCGTGGCCTTCGCAATGTTCTTGAGAAGACCATGCTTGAGATAATGTATAAGCTCCCGTCCCTTTCCGGGGTTCGGGAATGCGTCATTAATCAGGCTGTGGTTGATAATGGTATGGAGCCTTTGCTCCTGTATCATCAGGAAGTTAAAACCGCATAGTCGGTTGAAACTCTTTGTTTGACAATCGTTTCAGCGGTCTTATTTCAATTCATCGAAGGTATGCACTCACCTCGCACGGGGTGAGTGCATACCACATATATAACGCTCGGAGGAATAGATGCCGAATTTTGGTTTTGACGGCAAGAAATCCCCTGAAACCTTGACTCTTCCCATGATGTCTTTGCGGGAAGTTGTCATGTTTCCCCGGTCAATTGTCCCCTTATTTGTGGGGCGTGAAGCCTCTATTAAGGCTATTGAGACTGCTGTGGCTGATTATGGCAAACAAATTTTTCTGGTAACTCAAAAGTCTCCCGAGAAAGAGTATCCCGAAGCTGACGATCTCTATGAGCTTGGCGTCGTTAGTAAAATTTTGCAGATGCTTCGTTTACCAGATGGAACAATCAAAGTTCTGTTTGAAGGTGTTGCACGGGCTGTATGGGATCCCAAGGGGAGCCAGTTCAGTTATGACGAGAGTCTTGCTGACGAGTTTCCTCAAGCCTCTATAAATTACATTGAAGACCCCTTGAATACCTCGGTCGAGGGAGAAGCTCTTGTGCGCGCTGTACATGAGTCACTTGAGGAGTTCGGAAAGATAAACAAGAAAGTCGCACCAGAAGCAATTCTGGCCATGTCGACAATAAAAGACCCTGGGCAGCTTGCTGATCAGGTCATGCCTCATTTGAAGATTGATTTTGCCAGGAAGCAAGACGTTCTTGAAGAAATGGATTCTTCCAAACGATTGGAACGGGCTTATGAACTGCTTTTAGGTGAAATTGAAATTGTCTCCATTGAAAAACGTGTCAAGGGACGTGTTAAAGACCAGATGGAGAAGAATCAGCGCGAATATTATCTTAATGAGCAGTCCAAAGCTATCAACAAAGAGATGGGGCGCGAAGACGACCCTCAGGCCGAGGCAAAGGAATTGGAGGAACAGCTCCAGGCCAAGCCTATGTCTGAAGAAAATAGAGAACGTGTAGGGAAGGAACTCAAAAAGTTGCGCACGATGCAACCAAGTAGCGCCGAGTACACAGTTGTCAGAAATTATATTGATTGGGTTCTTGATCTGCCGTGGGACCAAGTTACAAATGACAGTGACGTTGATATAAAAGAGGCTCGGAGTATTTTAGATGAAGATCATTTCGGTCTTGAAAAGCCGAAAGAACGTATTCTGGAATATTTGGCCGTGCAAACTCTTGTCGATACCATGAAAGGACCAATTCTTTGTTTTGTTGGTCCTCCTGGTGTCGGTAAAACTTCCATCGCAAAGTCTATTGCCCGTTCCATGGGGAGAGAATTTTTGCGTATCTCTCTCGGTGGAGTTCGCGATGAGGCGGAAATTAGAGGACATAGGCGGACCTATGTCGGAGCCATGCCTGGAAAGATTATTCAATCTCTGAAGAGGGTTGAAAATAATAATCCCGTTATCTGTCTGGATGAAGTTGACAAGATGAGTGCTGATTTTCGAGGTGATCCCTCGGCAGCTTTGCTGGAAGTACTTGATCCTGAACAGAATAATGCTTTTAATGATCACTATCTTGATCTTGATTATGATTTATCCAAGGTCTTTTTCATCACGACGGCCAATCAGCTTGAGGGGATTCCTCTTCCACTGCAGGACAGGATGGAAATTATTCGGTTGCCAGGGTATCTTGAAACCGAAAAGGTCGAAATCGCCAAGGGGTATCTTCTTCCCAAGCAGATTGAGCAGCATGGTTTGAAGGCTGAAAATCTGAAGTTTTCTGACAATGCCATGCTTGATATTGTTCGTTACTATACTCGCGAGGCCGGAGTCAGAAATCTGGAGCGCGAAATAGCCTCAGTTTGTCGTAAATCTGCCATGCGGATTGTTGAGGATGACGATAGAGATAAAGTTATCCATATTTCGAAACAATCGCTGGAAAAGATGCTCGGAGTGACAAAATATTCTTATGGCGAGCGAGAAAAGGAAGCGCAGGTAGGAGTCTGTAACGGATTGGCCTGGACGCAACTTGGCGGAGAAATGCTGCTGGTCGAAGTCGCACTGATGCCTGGGCAGGGTAAAGTCGAGATAACTGGTAAACTCGGCGATGTCATGCAGGAATCAGCGCGCGCCGCCATCTCCTACATTCGAGCTCGTTCACATATGCTTGGCCTGAAACCCGACTTCAATACCAAGGTGGATGTGCATATACATGTTCCTGACGGAGCTACTCCCAAGGATGGTCCCAGCGCGGGAATAACGTTGACGACAGCATTGATTTCGGCCCTGTTGAATATTCCTGTTCGGCATGATCTGGCCATGACTGGCGAAATCACTTTACGTGGTCGTGTTTTACCAATCGGTGGGTTGCGCGAAAAGCTGCTTGCTGCTCACCGGGGATTGATTAAAACAGTCCTGATACCAGCTGAAAATGAGAAAGATCTTAAGGAAGTTCCCAAGGATATTCTGAAAGACCTCGAAATAATCCCAGTTATGACTATGGATGAGGTCATTGACAAGGCTCTTGATAATGGCGGTGAAACTGTGTTGATTAGTCAGCACAATGAGCCACCTTTATCTAATGATCTGCTTAAAGAAGAACAGCGTAAGCCTGCACACCAATAGATTATACACACCCATTGAGTGAGAAGCCGAACAGTTTACTGTTCGGCTTTCTTGTATGCTTAGGAGAGTTCTCCATGGTTAAAATAACGAAAGATATGATGCAGGCACTGGAGGAAGCTGCAGAGGGGCCGCCCTTCATGCATATTCGCCATATGGTGGTTTTGTGTTGGAGCTGCGCTTCTTGCCGACGATGGTGATATTTATGTTGGGTGTACTGTTGAAAATGCTGCATCTGGGTTAAATAATTGTGCTGAACGTTCTGCTTTTTTCCCGCAGTCTCTGATGGCAGGGGACGGGGTTGTTTTTCCGCATTGTTCATCCGGGTTCCAGGAGACTCTCCTTTGGCTCCTTCTGGGGCATGTCGTCAGGTCCTGCATGCATTTTTATCATCAGACACTGTTGTTTTTTTCTGTATGTGATTCTGGCGAAACCATTGTTTGGACTATGGAAGAATTATTACCCGATGCTTGTGTATTACCAAATCAATCTCGATAGACAGAATATCTCCCTGTCTCGTTATCATCAATTCTCTGATTTTGTAATTGAGCGTTACATCTCAGGTTTGGATCTGCTAGAATGAGTGCCTCCGATGTAAAAAGATGCTGCATATTTTAATTCTTTATAGAAAAAGATCAGGAGGTTGTCATGGCAGACGTAACCAGAAGAGAGAGGGCAATGGGGGCCGTACTAGGTCTTTTTGTAGGAGATGCGCTCGGATTGGGGCCTCATTGGTATTATGACCTTAAAGCACTCCGCGCTGACTATGGTGAATGGATTACTGATTATATGCCACCAAAAGAAGGACGCTACCATGATGGGTGTCGTGCTGGTGACATTTCTCAAACTGGTCAGGTGGCACTTCTTCTCCTGAAATCTTTGGCAGAGGAAGGAGAATATAAAGAAGAAAAATTTACCGCTCATCTTGATTCTTTTTTGGAAGGCTTGGACGGCACTCCAAAGAGTGGACGATATACCGATATTGCCATGCGCAAAGTTTGGGAAGCTCGGCACTCAGGGCTTGGGTGGAATGAAGCTGCGGGGCTCTCGGATACAGGTGAAGCGGCTATACGTGGTGTTGTGCTTGCAGCTCATTATGCCGATACACCACGTGAATTGGCAAAGTTAGCCGCAGGCAATATTCATTTGACTCATGCTGAGCCATTTGTCATGGCCCAGTCTCTCGCATTTATTCTTTCAGTATGTCGTTTGATCCGTGGGAAATCTTTGAAAAGTGCAGGTAAGTCATTGATGGGGTGGGGGCAACAAGTCGTTGATACAGCGCTGATGGATGTTTTTTTACAGCCTGCTTTCATTCATGACGCAGCTGCTGATTCAGAGATTGTTGTTGAACCTCCACATGCTATCTCTCAAATTTATGGATTGGCCTGTCAGATTGGTTTTTTGGCCCCTGCCGCATATTGGCTTTCTTGCCGTTATGCCAATGATTTTGAATATGCTGTTTTGGCAGCCATCAATGGGGGAGGTAACAATATGGCTCGAGCCAGTATGACTGGAGCGCTTGCTGGGGCAACTGTTGGAATTCAGGGAATCCCTTTGCGCTTCCTCGATGGGCTTAGCGATAAAGACGAAATCTTGAACTATGCTGAAAAAGTGACTGCACTATTTGATGAATGACGAAAGCAAGTTGAAAACGTTTGGATAATGCAAAAAACGCTTTATATTTTGCAGCCGAAGCTTGGGAGTCAATCCTTTGAATGGCTCTGGATAGTACACGATCTTTAGTGCAGACTTCAGTTTATGATAACGTGATTGTGTCTCTTCAGGATGCCGATATATTGGATTCCCTCCATGACTTTTTTGTCATCAATGGTTTAAAAATAAAAAAGAGCCTGAGATATATCCCAATTCCAGGGATGAGGGGGGGGGAGAAGGGTATTATGAAAGTGGTATCTTTTTCTAAAGAAGAGGGGCCTCCGGAGAGGCCCTTTTCTTTATTGTATTTTTGATGTGATATTATTTTTTATCCATGTTCCATCCCACCATTCAATAGGTTGGACAGGGGTACCGCCTACAATGACTCCATAGTGTAGGTGATCACCTCCTGCTAGTCCTGTGGTGCCAGTATGCCCGAGTATATCACCTTTTGCTATCGAGTCACCCTGATTGACGGAAAGTGAACTCATGTGAGCGTAGAGAGTTTGGAGTCCTAGTCCATGATCCAGGACTACAACGTTTCCATAGATTCCCAGAAAATCTGCATAGACAACGACACCATCATTTGCAGCCGGGACAGGAGCATGCTTCAGACTTGCAAGGTCAAGCCCCAAGTGTGTTTGAGCATCGACTTTTTTCCCTTTGTACATATAGTCGCGCGCGTCCGCAAAGCGTGCTCTGTTAGCTGCATTCGGCAGACGTTTAAAAGTACCGTGCCATAACATTGTCGATGACGTTTGGCGGCTGAGTTCAACCAGTTTTGCTCGATTTTGCTTACGCATTGTATTGTTTATGTAGAGATACTGTTCCAGAGCTGTTCCATTGGTATTAGGCAGCAAGCCTTGAAATTCAGGGACAGTCCGTTCCATGAAAGAGTCTGATAAATTGATTTTATCTTTTCGAAAATGTCGAGCATTAGCGTGAAAGTTGAAGGATCTTTCCACCTCATTGCCAGCTTTGTCATTGGCACTGATAACTGGAGAGAACTGGCTTGGAGGTGTATCCCACGGGATAGTAAAAAGACAATAGTAGAGATGTTCATTGCCTGTAGCCGGTTGCAAATAGGCAGGGAAAAAACGATCTCCAACGTGAATTCCTGTTTCTTCAGCTACTTCGCTAAGAGTGTAGACCATGAGACCGCTACCACCTTGATTTAGATTGGTGGTGTGGGTTTGTATGAATATACGCGGGGGAGTTGCATCATAGGCAAAGAGTTTTTCATTGCTCGAAGTACCTGCTTTTCCGAAGGGATAGAGGGAGGCATCCTGCGCTTTAACTTGAATCAGAAATTCGCCTTCTTGTAATTCGTTTTTTGCAAGATCAAGAATTTCTTCGGTCTGAGTAACCCCACCGGGGTAACTTTTCTTAATCAGTGGGATGGTTTTCCCATTTTGCAGGGCGCTGATTTCAACAGATTTCAAGCCACTTCCTGGATCATTCAGTCCTATGGTAATCTGAGATCCTTTGCCCACGTTCGTTTCTTCGGGGCTGATGGTTATTTCCGGGGGGAGGGTATCCTTGAAAAGCAAAAAAGCACCTGCTCCGAGAGCCAGAAGGATAATGATTGTTGTCAGAGCAAGGGGAAATATCGTTTTGTTTTCTTTTTGCATTGAGCTGATATCTCTTAGGTCAAGATGTTTATATTTTGCATTAGTCTAGACTATTTCTATACCTATATACGACAGGACACAAGTGATCGATGGGGAAAAAACTTCTTGTTGATGGCGATGAGAGTATCTATGTGGTCATTCTTCAATCTGGACTTGTAATGTCTCCATAAGATTGATCGTGAGTCGAAGAAAGTCTGCTTCTGTTACAATTCCTATGAGTTTCCTGTTTTCAATCACAGGTAAGCAGCCATACTTGTGGTTGAGTATGGTTTGCGCGGCATCTCTGAGTGTCGTTTCTCCATTGACAGTCGCGATATCGGTTTGCATGACTTCTCTTATGGGGATACCGGCATCAATCTCTTTTTGTGTTTCGGGATCAAGTTCGGCCAGTTGCGATATAGTCGCTGACAAGATATCTCGATGGGTTATGAGACCTGCGAAATTATTATCAACAGTGACAATAGGAATATGTCTTATCCGTTGTAAGGCCATCAGTGAGCGAGCGCTATATAAGGAGTCGTTTTCCTTGAGCGAGAATACAGGATGAGTCATCAGGTCCTTTATCTTAAGCATGCGAATCCTCCAATTTTTTGCGCATTGTAAATGTTCATGAAACACAAGATCATGTCAAGATGGGGATAGCGAAAATGGGAGGAGCCCTCGCCTGTCGGTTGACTTTGTCCGCAGAATCTGGTCAGCATCCCGCAGGCGAATTTTCTTTGCGCCTGGCTAGCCGCAATACAAGGAGTTTTCATGGTTGATCCGGTGAGATCGAGGGAACGCATGGTGCGTGAGCAGATCGAAGCGCGGGGCGTCTCCGATCGGGCGGTTCTCGATGCACTGCGAACTCTTCCGAGGCATCTTTTTGTCGAGGAAGCCCTTGCATATAAGGCTTATTCAGACGGCCCTCTCCCTATCGGAGAAGGGCAAACAATCTCTCAACCCTTCATTGTTGCATTGATGTCCGAGATGCTTCAGGTCCAGCCCGGAATGCGAGTGCTCGAAATAGGGACGGGGTCAGGTTACCAGGCTGCAGTCCTGGCAGACATGGGGGCAGATGTCTACACGGTCGAGCGGATTAAAAAGTTGTTTTTTGCGGCCCGTAAGCGTTTTATGGACATGAGGATGTTTTCAGTCAAGCTGAAGCTTGATGATGGGACTATGGGCTGGCCGGAAGAAGCTCCTTTTGATCGTATCATAGTAACGGCAGGTGGACCTGAGATACCAGAGCCGCTTATTGATCAATTAGCTGATCCGGGGCGTTTGATTATTCCGGTTGGTGGTTCAAAAAGATATCAGGAGTTGATTCTCATCGAAAAAAAAGATGGCGAAGTGATTCGAACGAATAAAGGTGATGTGGCCTTTGTTGATTTGGTTGGGCAACATGGTTGGTAACAGTTTCGATTCAATGAAAAAGTTGACCTATAAAGAAGCCTTTTTCAAGACCCCTGGCCCGCGTGATTTCAAAGGTGGCATTCTGCTTTGGTCAAAAGGTATATGTATGGGGGGAGCCGATATTATTCCGGGAGTTTCTGGCGGAACTATTGCTTTTATAACAGGTATTTACACACAGTTAATTGATGCCATTCGTTCTTTTGATCTTAATTTTGCTCGTAGAGTGATATCGTTAGATTTTAGGGAAGCCTTGGCTCTCGTTCACGTCAGATTCCTTTTTTGCCTCCTTTTTGGCATCCTGACTGCGATTATTTGCATGGCAAGCGTCATGCATTTTATGCTCAGCAGTTTTCCGGTCGAAATCTGGTCTCTGTTTTTTGGCCTTATCGTTGCTTCCATATATGTCGTCGGGCGTGAAATTCAATATTTAAAGATTCAGTCTATTGGATTTGTCTTTGCCGGGTGTTTTTGTAGTTATTTCTTGGTTGGGATGATCCCTGTGTCGACGCCTGAGACTATGCCATTTATTTTTTTCTGTGGGGCAATCGCCATCTGTGCCATGATCCTCCCAGGTATCAGTGGCGCTTTTTTGCTCTTACTGCTCGGGAAGTATGAGTATATAACAGGGATGCTCAAGAATCCCTTTGTCGCTGATCACCTCCTTGTTTTAGTGGTTTTTGCAACAGGTGCTGTCGCTGGGATACTCTTTTTTTCCCGAGTGATTCATTATTTGCTCCATAGGTGGCATTCTGCGACAATTTGTATGTTAACGGGATTCATGCTCGGTGCTTTGAGAAAGGTCTGGCCGTGGAAAGAAACTCTCGAATCCATAGTCATCCGAGAAAAAATCCATATTCTACGGGAGCAGAACGTTCTTCCTGCACTCGATGAACAATTTTTTATCGCCTTAGGTTTGGCTATAGCCGGGGCAGTGACTGTTTTATTGTTGGATAGACTGTCTCGTGGTGGTCGTTGAGGGAAAGAGGCAAAAGGTTTTCAAAAAAGTGAGATATTGAAATGAGTGGTTGCAGTTCGGGTTCCTGCGGGGGAACCAAGACCAAAGAGAGCGCGAAGAAGCAGATTCAGGATGAGATGATTAAATCCACTCTGGAAAAAATCAAATATAAGCTCTTTGTCATGAGTGGTAAGGGCGGAGTCGGCAAAAGCTCGGTTTCAGTCAATATCGCAGCGGCTCTGGCTGCAAAGGGATTCAAGGTTGGCATTTTGGATGTTGATATCCATGGTCCCAGTGTGCCGACCCTGTTGGGCATTTCAGGTACTCTGGATATGGATCGAGGGTCATTGGTTATTCCAAAAGAATACAATGAAAATCTTCATATCGTTTCAATGGAATCACTGCTCAAGGATCCAGATCAAGCTGTTTTGTGGCGTGGCCCCATGAAAACTTCAGCCATTAGGCAGTTTATTTCCGACGTCCAATGGGGTGAACTCGATTTTCTTGTTATTGATTCGCCTCCCGGAACAGGAGATGAACCCATGACCGTTTTAAAGAATATTCCTGAAGCGTTGGCGGTGGTAGTGACAACGCCTCAAGAGGTTTCGTTGTCTGATGTCCGTAAGTCCATTAACTTTCTTCAGTACGCTCAAGCGAACATACTGGGGGTTGTCGAGAATATGAGTGGTCTGGTCTGTCCTCACTGTCATGAGTCCATTGACTTATTCAAACGAGGAGGGGGGCGTGATCTAGCCGAAAAATACGGGCTTGATTTTCTCGGCGCAATTCCTCTGGACCCGGCTACTGTCATTGCTGGCGACTTGGGGACGCCTGTGGTACTCCTCAATGAAGATTCATATGCAAAAAAGGCTTTCCTTGCTCTCGCAGACACCATTGCAGACTCTGCCCTAAAAAGTTTTGAAGCTGCATCGACCTCACACGATTAAGCGAATTTATCATGAACAAAGAAATATTCAATTTGCCGAACTGTTTGACTATGACTCGAATTCTTGCCGCGCCATTTGTCGTTTTTCTCTTGTATCTTGAAATGTGGTTTCAGTTCAGGATTGGTTCCTACTGTGCTTTTGGTGTGTATTTTCTGGCATGTATGACAGATTACTTTGATGGTCGAATTGCCAGAAGTCAGAATATAATTACGACACTTGGCAAGTTCCTTGACCCATTGGCGGACAAGTTGCTCATAGGGTCTGTTTTTATCATGTTGGTTCGTCTCGGGCCAGAATGGAAAGTGCCTGCCTGGATAGTCATAATCATTATCTGTAGAGAGTTGGCAGTGACAGGTATGCGTGCTATCGCCGCGGAAATGGGGCAGGTTGTCGCCGCAGATAAATACGGGAAAGCCAAAACACTGGCGCAAAGCCTCGCTGGAGGATTTTTAATATTCCATTATCCGCTTTGGGGTTGGGATCCTCGTCCGATTGGGCAAGGTCTCCTGTGGCTTGCTTTAGTTTTGACTGTTTTTTCGGGTGGGAATTATCTGTACAATTTTTATAAAAAGTGGTTAAAAAGTACTGAGAATTGATTAGAAAAACGGTGTGTACTATGAACGAATCGAGCTCCGTGAGTTATCTCGTCCGAATAACAAACTGCCTTCAAACCATTTTGGAATTGGAGTCGCAGCTTGAGAAGTTGGAGCATGGGAACTCTCTCCTTGACGAATTCATCGTCCTTAAATCCTTTTTGGAAAAGATAGATAGAGTAGATTTGAGTGAAGCTGATGTCGAGCGCATTGAAGTGGCAACTGCAAATTTTCTTAAGGAGTTGCAGGTGCCTTTAGCGAAAAGCAATTTTCACGATCAAGTCAGGCGTAGGCTTCAGTAGCTATCATGAAAGGACGTGTTCTCATTGTCGCCCTTCTGCTCCTTATCAATCTTCTCTTGCTCTTTCGTTTGATTTGGAGTGATCAGGGTGTTTTTGCTTATTGGGAGCTTAAAAACAGATATGAGACATTGCAGGTCAATATCAACGATGTGGACAAGCAGAGTTTGGATTTGAGTCAAGAAATACGTCGATTGAAATCCGATAAGGCTTATCAGGAAAAGGTTGTTCGCGAAAGAATGAATTTTGTGAAAAAAGACGAGGTCTTATACATATTCCCGGACGAGGCCGTCAACCCCGGTGGAGAGGGTGCTGATGAGTAAAAAGATTGAATGGTATCAAGAAGTTCTTTCCCTAGAACCCGGATCGCGGGTTTTTTTCCCTTTGGCAAAATTATTTGTTGAAAACGGTATGCCTGAAGATGCAGTCATTGCTCTACGGCGGGGATTGGACAGACATCCGGACTACCTTGAAGCCAGAATGCTTCTTGTCGAGTTATTGACCGAGTTGGGACGAGAGGAAGAAGTTCACGAACAACTCAAACGGGTTATCACTCCCTTACAGGATTATCCTGCTTTTTGGCGTGGATGGGCGAGAAGCCTCCCAGAAAATCAAAGAGATCTTGCCGTTTTTCTGATGCTTGTTTCGTCGAATCTTATGGGAGATACGATCAAGTGGACTGATGTTGTTTTTGAAGGCATAAGCACTTTAGCCAAACGGTTGGTAGGAGCACCTTTGCCTCCGCCTTGTGATACCCGTTCTTCATCTCTTCAGCCTCATGTAGAAGCGGACAGCCATACCTCCTCTGATTTTGACGAACCAGAGCCCCCCAGGCCGAGGGCAGGGGCCTATCGAACCAAAACGATGGCTGACCTGCTCGCTTCCCAGGGTGATGTGAATGGAGCACTGGAAATTTATCGCGAATTGTTGCATTCAACTCTTTCCGACGACAGGCGTGCTGAGTTGAGCAAGCGAATCACCGAGCTTGAATCAGACACTGGAAATGAAAGCGAAGCCGACAGGCAGGAAGATGCTTTTAGTGTCCATGCCAAAAATCGTTTGATCAGTACTCTTGAAACGCTTGCTTCTCGTTTTGAAGCAAGAATTCAGAATTAACCAATTCACCAATTACGACGGGCATCGGTCATGGGTGTCCGTTGTTTTATTTATGGTACTAATATGAGATATATTTGTTTACTAGTAATAGGGCAGCTTTTTCTGACGGCTGGTTGTGGAATGTGGACTTCTACGAAAGAATACGCCAAGGATTCATGGGGAACGACAAAGGCATATATTGATCCACCACCGCAAATTGATGTTGATAACTATCAGTTTGAAAGTCCCAACCAGGAAAAATTGGCTCGTTTATTCACTCCTGTTGATGGCCCACTGACTTCGCTGTCTCGTTTTGTTGATGACAAGGACACACTGCCGGGAGTTGATTGGCTTGACCTCTTGTTGGCGCGCTTCCCATGGGTTAGTCGTGTCCTGGTTACCGATGAAAATGGAACTATTATTTTTATGCAACCGGAAATCCCGGTAAAGAAAATTTCCAAGCCTCTTGTTTTTAAGGGAGTCTGGCGTGATATCCAGCTTCTGACTGTGGTCGATTATTCTGACCTCGGGCCTGAGTTATATATAGGCCGTCCTTATTTTCAGGATACCCGTTTTAATGGTCTGATTGGAGTGGGGTTTGATCCGCGTGCATTATTGTCGTTGAGTCCTGAACCCAGTAAGCTGATTATCATTCACCCAGGAGGCGGCGTGTGGTCTCGTGGGGCTGATATCGACAAAGAGGCGCTTCTGGCAGTGCCGTGGAAGGAACTTTTGAAGGAAAATGTTTTTGGGCAGATCAAGGTCGGAGAGAAACATTATACTTGGTTGGCCCGTTATGTGGGGAAAGACCCTTATGTTTACGCCACAGAAAGTGTTGCTCCCGAGGCTGATGTCGACTCTTGGTGGTCTTTTTAGTGTTTTCCATTTCTGATTCATACTAACACGGGTAAAGGAAGAAGGAATGTCACAGCAAGTAACGGTTACAGAGCATATTCTCCTGCATCAAAAAATGATACCAGGAGCAACTGGGCAGTTTACACGCCTTTTTAATGAATTGGTTCTCTCGGCTAAAATTATTGCGCGTGCAGTGAACAAAGCAGGCCTTGTCGATGTGCTGGGCTTTACCGGTGATATTAATGTACAAGGCGAAGAAGTCAAAAAACTCGATGAATATGCGAATCGAATTCTGATTCACCGACTTTCGCGTTCAGGTGTGCTCTGTGCTATGGCCTCTGAAGAAAACGCTGATATTATAGAGGTTCCGGAGAATTTTCCGCGTGGAGATTATATTATAATTTTTGATCCACTTGATGGCTCATCCAATATTGATGTGAATGTCAATATTGGGACGATTTTTTCAATTTTCAAACGTCGATCCAATTCGGATGCAGCTTTGCTTTCGAGTGATGTTTTGCAAAAGGGGAGCGAACAGGTTGCTGCCGGGTATATACTCTACGGCTCTTCAACCATGTTGATTTTTTCTACTGGTGACGGAGTACACGGTTTTACACTTGATCCCAGTGTGGGCGAATTCATTTTGTCTCACCCGAATATTCGTATACCTGAGCAAGGTAAAATATATTCTGTGAATGAAGGATATGAACGTTATTGGGATAGGGATACGAAAAAAGCTCTGTCATATTTCAAATCACCAAAAAACGCCTTGAGAAAGCCGTATAGTGGGCGGTACATCGGCTCTCTTGTCGCAGATTTTCACCGTAACTTGTTGTACGGTGGTATTTTCATGTACCCCGCAGATTTGAGAGATCCTAAAAAACCATGGGGTAAGCTGCGGTTGACCTGTGAATGCAATCCTATGGCTTTTATTGTTGAAAAGGCCGGTGGCTTGGCTATCGATGGATTGAAACGGATTCTGGACATTGAGCCTGAGCATTTGCACCAACGTGCTCCATTTTTTTGTGGTTCAGCCAAAGATGTTCAAGTTGTCCAAGAGATTTTTGAAGCCGAAGCCCGGAGAAAAAAGAAAAAGTAATGCTGACGCTTGGAATTGAAACATCATGTGATGAGACAGCAGTTGCTTTAGTTGAGGATGGGAAACTTCTCTGTGAGAAATTGGCCACACAGATAGATGTCCATGCGCTCTTTGGTGGGGTGGTGCCGGAAATAGCCTCACGTGAGCATTTGCGTGTCTTGCCGTGTCTTTTCCAGGAGCTTCTCGTTGAAACCGGTATTCTGGCAAGCGATATTGATAATGTCGCCGTTGCCAGGGGGCCAGGGTTGCTTGGGAGCCTCCTCGTGGGTGTGAGTTTTGCCAAGGGATTAAGTTTGGCTACAGGGGCGACACTTATTGGTGTTAATCATCTTTGGGCGCATCTGTTGGCACCAGGACTCGTTGAAGAGCTTGCTTTTCCAGCGTTAGGGCTTTTGGTCTCCGGGGGGCACACTCATACCTATTTGATATCCTCACCGATCGAATTCGAGTTGCTCGGTCGGACACTGGACGACGCAGCTGGAGAGGCATTTGATAAGGTCGCGAAACTTTTGAATTTTCCTTATCCTGGTGGTCGTTTTATTGATATGCTGGGTCATGAGGCAGAGCCGGATACACGTCTCTTTCCTCGTCCCTATATTGACAACTCAAGTCTTGATTTCAGCTTTAGTGGGTTGAAAACTGCCGTCGCTCAATATGTTGCTTCTCACCCAGAATTGATATTTTCAGAAATGGCCGACACTGACGCTATCGAAGCTTTATCTAGTAATGAAAGACATAATTTGGCAACGGTCTGTGCTTCCTTCAATTGGAGCGTCGTCGAAACTTTGAAAATAAAGGTTGAGCGCGCTTTGCAGCAAACGAGAAGAGTGAAGAGCCTGGTCATTGCTGGAGGTGTTGCCGCCAATACAAGGCTTCGAAATACCATGCAGGAGTTTGCTGTTAAAAAATCACTTCAGTTGACATTGCCGGAGCTTGATTTATGTACAGATAATGGAGCCATGGTTGCCTATGCTGGTTCTCTTTTGATCGAAGCCGGATACAGTCATGGCCTTGATATCGAAGCTATCCCGAGAGGGCAGGTTGTCCCAATGGATTGGAAGGTTGGCAAAAGCGTCTGAGCAGGGTAATAAATACGTTAGCTGTTCTTGACAGCCGAGTGTGTAGGAACCTATTTTAAATAAATCTATTGAACATATGATGTTTTCCGCGAGTCTGGAAACATCGAATAAATACTACGATAATACGACGGCTGGGAGCCGGAAAAGGAGATTCAAATGGCACATCAGATTACGGACGGTACTTTTGATCAGGAAGTTCTGCAGAGTGAAATCCCTGTCCTTATTGATTTCTGGGCTCCTTGGTGCGGCCCTTGCCGTGCAATGGGACCTGTTATTGATGAATTGTCTGAGGAATATGCGGATCAGGTGAAGATTGTAAAAATGAATGTGGATGAGAACTCCGCTACTCCGGGTAAGTACGGTATTCGTGCCATTCCGACTTTGATCTTGTTCAAGGATGGAGAAGTGGTTGATCAGTCTACCGGGGCTGTCTCCAAGAGCAGCATCAAGGAAATGATTACCAAGAAGGCGCTGTAGTTACATGAAATCATATGACGCTGTAGTCATTGGAGGGGGGCCGGCAGGAATGACGGCTGCCCTTTATCTTTTGAGGGCTGGTGTCAAGACAGCCATGATTGAAAAACTTGCCCCTGGGGGGCAGGTCCTCATGACGGCGGAGATTGAGAATTATCCTGGTTTTCCTGAGGGACTTCAGGGTTGGGAGCTGGCAGATAAGTTTGCAGCGCATATCGAGAATGATGAATTGGATCGTATTAATGATGAGGTCCGTTCTATTGAACTCGGCACATCGCTTCATACCATTCATGTCGGCGAGCAGGTAGTCCAGACAAAAATGATCATTCTCGCAACCGGTTCTCGGTATCGTAAGCTTGGGATTCCAGGAGAAGAGCGATTGCTTGGGAAAGGCGTTTCTTATTGCGCCTTATGCGATGGGAATTTCTTTCGTGGTCAAGATGTTGCTGTTATCGGGGGAGGAAACTCCGCCTTGGAAGAAGCCTTGTATTTGGCTCGGTTGGTCAACAAGGTGTATCTCATTCATCGACGCGACGCTTTTCGTGGTCTTCTTTGTTATCAGGACAAGTGCCTTAATCATGAAAAAATCGAGGTTGTCCGTAATACCGTCGTCAATGAGATTGAGGGGGCTGATGAGGTTGAATCCTTGGCCTTATGCAATGTGAAGAGCAAAGAAAGCTCACATTTGAAGATTGATGCGGCATTTGTTTTTGTCGGTTTTGAACCTATTATGGATTTTGTCCCAGTGGAAGTCGAGCGGGATAAAAATGGTATCATAACAGACGTGGAAATGCGGACGAATATTCCTGGGGTTTTCGCAGCTGGTGATATCCGTTCAAAACTGTGCCGTCAGGTTGCATCCGCTGTTGGGGATGGTGCAACTGCGGCTAATGCCGCGTTCACATACCTCCAACAGTTCGGTATTTAGGAGTCCGCATGCGTTCATCGCGCGTTTTTGTGTCCATACTCGTGCTTTGTCTCGTGTCTGGTTGTGCACTGATTGATAAATTTTTTCTTCCTCCTCCAGATGATACTGCACAGGAACTCTATGAGGCCGGTATGGAATCCATGGGGGAAAAAGAATTTAGCACAGCGCAAGGGTATTTTACGAATCTTAAAGATCGTTTCCCGTTCAGTCCATATGCCCTGAAGGCCGAATTGGCTTTGGGTGATGCCTATTTTCTTGATGAAAAATATCAACTCTCTTTGGATGCATATAAAGAGTTTGAGGCTCTTCATCCCAGCAACTCAGAAATCCCATATGTTCTTTTCCAGATTGGAAAAGGTAACTATAATTTATTCAAATCAATTGATAGGCGTCAGGAAAATATCAAGGAAGGACTAGAGTATTTTTATCGTCTAGAAGAAACTTATCCTGACTCAAAATACGCGAAGACCGCGCGCGAGTTGATTGTGCAGAGTCGAAGAATACTCGCAGAGCATGAAGTTTATATTGCGGATTTCTTTTGGCGTACTGAACAATATGGCCCAGCATGGCATCGGTATCAGTATGTTGTTGAAAATTTTTCAGACATTAAAGATTTGCGGGATTATGCCAGAAAAAGGGCAGAGTATTCATATTTTGAGTATCAAAAGACGATCTCGGAAGAGGAACGTTTGCGTATTCAAGGAAGTTGGAAGCTCTGGCTTAAGGAGTGGCTATAAAACACAGGCGGTCTTCGACCGCCTTTTTATATTATGAAACATACATCTTTTTCTTTTCCAGACTGGATAAATGACTTCATTCCCGCGGATGAACTCTTTGCTCAGGCATACGATGGTATTGCCGATACTCAGCGGGCTTGGATGAAAACCGCCATTGCCCGCCTGTTTGACTGGTATGGCCCGCGCAAAGACACTTCCGGCCATGTGACCAGAATTTGGGATGCGGGCTTTAAAACCAGAACTGCCTATGAGGTCGTCGATTTTGCTGTTGTCCTTTTTGATGGTAGTCTTCAATCTCCCGCCCGATTGTTGGCAGCTTTGGTGCCGGCACTTGCAGGTGGGGTCAAAAATGTTCTGGCAATTCGTGTTTCAGCACAACCTCCCTGGCGCGAAGCTCTTTTAACCGGACTTGAATTGGCGGGGCAGGAACTGGTGGTTGATATGACGGATGTCCAAGTCCGTCGTTTGTTCAATGAGTTGAGAGATTCAAACCATACCGGAGCCGTGACGGTTCTTGGGCCTAAAGCCGCTGTGATCAAATCTTCCGAGCTTCAGGCTGCATCTCGTCTTTCTTTTTGGCGCCCCCGGTTTAGTCGAGCTGCCACCGTTTGGATGGATAAGACTGCTCCATTTGATCTGGAAACCCTCGCTTTCATTCATCCCGATATCATTTTTAGTGTCTTTGGTGCTGAGTGTGAGATGCCCACTGATAATTTTTCATATGAAGGTGCCGATTTTGGTGATTGTCTCAATGCTCTTATTGATGTCGCTTACCTTCCCGATGCCCGACTTCCCGATGCCCTCAACCGGGCAAAGTTGATTCTTGGTCCTGGGCAGGAGGGGTGTTGGATTTGGCCTGATCTACACCCTGAACACTTCCAATTTCATACTACAGCCTGGACCCTCGGAGGCTAATATGGGCAAAAGCAATGCTCCTTCTGCGAAAGCTTTGCAGAATCTTCGCAATATAGGGATTATCGCTCATATTGATGCGGGAAAAACTACTCTCTCAGAGAGGATATTGTATTATTCAGGGAAGATACATAGGATTGGGGAGGTTCATGAAGGGACAGCCACCATGGACTATATGCCAGAGGAACAGGAGCGAGGGATTACGATCACTTCTGCGGTAACATCATGCCAATGGGACCCGTGCATGATTAATATCATTGATACTCCTGGGCATGTTGATTTTACCATTGAAGTTGAGCGTTCTCTGAGGGTTTTAGATGGTGCCGTTGGTGTCTTTTGTGGTGTAAGCGGAGTAGAGCCACAATCGGAAACAGTGTGGAGGCAAAGTGAAGCCTATCATGTGCCAAAAATAGTTTTTGTCAATAAAATGGATCGTCTCGGTGCTTGCTTTGAAGGGGTTGTCAATTCTATAACTGAGAAGCTGGGGGCCTTGGCTCTCCCCATTCAGTTCCCGGATGGAGAAGGGGTTGATTTCAAAGGGGTCTTTGATCTTGTTTCAATGAAACGACTTGAGTTTGATGCTGAGTCAAATGGGGAGATCTTTGAATCGGTTGAACTCAGTGAAGACGAGATTGACAGACTTGCTCCTTGGAGAGAACGACTTCTTGAAGTTGCTTCGGATGAGGATGAAGAAATTTTGGAATTATATCTGGGTGGGGAAGATATACCACCTGCGAAAATACGTTCAGCTCTTCGCAAGGGAACGCTTGAAAGGCGTTTTGTGCCGGTTTTAGTTGGTTCGGCACTCAAAAATATTGGCGTGCAGCCGGTGTTGGATGCTGTCTGCGATTACCTTCCAAGCCCGCTTGATGTCCCCCCTGCTATGGGAATTGATCCAACATCCAGAAAAAAGAGTGCTTTTAAGGTCTCTCATAAAGAACCGCTTTCTGCCCTTGTGTTTAAAGTGGTCATGGACTCAGGGCGTAAGTTGGCCATGATGCGGCTTTATTCAGGAAAGATCACGACGACAGTACCAGTCTATAATGTGACACAGGGGAAGTCTGAACGTGTCGCCCGTCTATTTCGTCTTCATGCTGGACGAAAGGAAAAAATAGATGTGGCTTATGCAGGTGATATGATTGGTGCAACGGGAATGAAATTTGCGCGGACTGGGGATACTCTCTGCTCTGAGGAATCCCCTCTTCTTTTAGAACAGATTGCCGATTATAAGCCCGTTATTTCACTTGCGATAGAGCCACGAAACTCTGAAGAGGCAGAGAAGCTTGATGAAGCGCTTGAAAAATATCTTTTGGAAGACCCGACTCTGAACTTGAAACGCGACGGTGATACCGATCAGATTATTCTATCAGGGATGGGTGAGCTTCATCTCATTGTCGTTTTGGAAAGATTAAAGCGCGAATATAAATTGGAACCAAGGGCTGGAAAGCCTCAAGTTGTTTATCAGGAAACTGTTATGACCAAGGCTCAGGGCAGTGGGGAATTCCATAGAGAACTGGGTGATGCCATGCACTATGGTAAGGTCTTGCTTTCAGTGGAGCCACGAGAGCGCGGGCAGGGATGTAAGATTTCGTTTGAATTCGCTTATGATGAATGGCCTGATACTTGGGTTGAAGCTGTAGAGGATGGTATTTCTGATGGTCTTCAAAGTGGCACTGTCCGAGGCTATCCTGTGCAGGATATACGGGTACGGGTTCTTGGAATGGAACGGATAGACGGTCAATCAACTCCCGTCGGCTATCGTATGGCATCTGCAGGAGCTCTCAAACAGGCTCTGTCTTTGGCATCTCCCAAGCTGATGGAACCGATTATGTGGATTGAAGTTAATGTGCCGGAGAATTTTGTGGGAGAAGTTGTGGGGCTTCTGGGCTCTCTTGGGGCAAAAATAGAAAACATGCTTGATAAGGCTGGTCATAAGATTGTACAGGGTCTTGCGCCATTGGAAAGTTTGTTTGGGTTTTCGACCGAATTGCGTTCAGCGACGCAGGGCCGAGCTGGTTTTATCATGAAATTTCATCGGTTTGATGTTTTGGAGTAGTGAGTGAGTGACCTCCGTCGACATTCTCTTGAAGAGGGAAAAAGTAGAGACAAGAAAGACTGGCTGATTGGTTCCAAGAGGTGGTTTAAATACTGGTATTTACGCCTGATGCGTCAAAATTCTTCGCCGAAGAATTTGGCTGCTGCCATGGCCCTTGGTATGTTCATCGGAGCCATGCCAATAATTCCCTTCCAGTCGATTGTTGTTATTGCGTTGGCATTTCTCTTCAGAGTCAATAAGCTGGCAGCGTGGCTTGCGACGTGTTATTCCAACGCTGCGACAATGGTTCCCTTTTATTACTTCCTTTTTAAGGTGGGGAATTCGGTCACTTCTTTTAGTAATGTTGTGTTCGATCCACAGAATCTGGAAATGGCAAAGATGATCTCTGCGGGATGGGATGTTTTTCTGATCATGTTTGTCGGCGGTTTGGCTTTTGGGGTTCCAGCTACAATAATAACATATTTTTTCTCATTATATATAATCAGGCGTTATCGGAAGCGCCGCGCGATCAAACAACTCAGAAAGAGAACTGGTAACTGATCCACCACGTCTTTTTGATGTGCTTTTACCTATTTTAAATCAATAAAGAATTGACCGTCGAGCCTCAGCGTACCTCATTTACGCTGAGGCTCGACGGTATTTGGAATCATGAATAACAAATCTAATCAGAGAGATTCCCGCCGTATTCATCTCACTTGATTGCTTTTCCCAATAATAGGGAGTAATTACTTACTTAGTAATCCCTGTTTTTTATCAATATTATGCTGGCTTAATCATAAAACCAATGGAGTTAAGTTGATGAAGATCAAATCTCACTGGTTGCTTCTGGTTTTTTGGTTTTTTTTATGTGGGGTCTTTGGCTTGGCTTTTGTTGTGGGGAATGGGGGGGCTTTTAGCGGGGCAGTAATTGTCTCATTTATCATTATAGTGGGTGGGATGATTTATATACGGGCCTCGCAAAAGAAATTTTACAAGGTTCTTGATGAGCTAGTCGAGCCGTCCTTTTTGGAAAAAAAAATTTGTTTTGAACCTACCACAAATTTTGAAAAGTCAGTTTGTTCCTTGGCTTCGGTTTTGCGAGAAAAGCAAAAGGCCATATCTTTTTATGAAGAATCTTTGAAGAATATTGGGAGCCCTCTTTTTATTTTTGATCAAATGGGGCGGATAATTTGGGTTGGATCACCTGCTTTGGCGCTTGTGCAAAGAACGCCTACCCAGGTGATTGGCTTTTCCTTTGCACAGGCCTTCTTTAATGAAACAGTTCCAACTGAGGTTGAGAAAGCGCTCCAAAGTCATCAATCGGTCATAGTTTCCCTTGAGCGGAAACTGTGGGATGGCAGACCTCTTAAGGGCAAAATGTTTGTGAATCCGGTGATTGCTTCTGATGATCAAATTGGAGCTGTGGGTTTTTTTGTGGATACGACTGAGTTGATAGAGCAGGCTCAGGCGACGCAGCAAGAACGTATTATTCATGCAGGAGAAACATTGAGCGGGCTTGCTGAACATTTAGCATCAGCAACGGAACTTTTATCTGCCTCTGCGGATGATCAAGCTCAGGGAGCGAAAAAACAGCGTAGTCAAACGGAAGCAGTCGCTTCAGCCATGGAAGAAATGACAGGGACTGTTATTAATGTTGCCCAGAATGCCGCGGCAACAAGTGATGCTGCGAAAGACGCACAACAGTCTGCTGCTCAAGGTGTTTCTATGGTAAACAAAGCTGTTGCAGCGATTACTGGGGTCGCCGAATCCACCGATACGTTGGGCCATCAAATTTCCGAACTTGATTCTCAAGCTGGAGATATAGGGAAAATAATCAACACTATAAGTGAGATAGCTGATCAAACTAATTTGCTCGCTCTCAATGCTGCTATTGAGGCTGCGCGGGCTGGCGAAGCAGGGCGAGGCTTTGCTGTGGTAGCAGATGAAGTCCGAAAATTGGCTGAAAAAACAGTTTTGGCAACCAAAGATGTTTCGGAAGTTATTCAAAATATTCAAAAACAGTCACATGATGCATCAGACACAATGCGAACGACAGAACATCTCGTTCTGGAAAGTACAGATTTGTCTAATTTGGCAGGCGATGCTCTTCAGCAAATTCTCACTAGTATGGATAATATGGTTGCAAGAGTCTCTCAGATTGCGACAGCCGCAGAGCAACAGTCGACAGCTGCTGAGCTGATAAATAGAAGTATTGATGAGATTGCTGAAATAGCGAGTGACTCTGACGAAGCTGCAGATCAGGCAGCAGGAGCAACACGAGATTTGGCTGGTCTGGCTCGGGAACTTTTGGGTGTTGCAAATGAATTCATGCACGGGGGTGGTGAAGGGCGCTTGCTGGAATCCGGAACAACGCTCAATGGTGTCCTTCCAATAATCACTCAGGATTTTATTCGACAAACATATGGAGCTGAAGCCTATGATGGTTTGCAAGAAGAGATGGGGATCAAGACATTTCTGCCAACGGAAAGTTATTCAGATTCGGTCATGATGGAAATGGCAGAGTTGCTCTCAGCTTTGGAAGGAGTTGCAGTAAGGGATTTCTTCTTGGATCTTGGGCGAGTTACGATTAAAAAGTTTCATGAAATGTACCCTCAGCACTTCCAGGATGAACCTTTGAAGAATTTTTATTTGAGAATGAATGATATTTACGGGGAATTACTTTCAAAAAATAACGGGGTCAGGCTGCCGAGCTTTACTTTTGAAGACAAAGGAGATGAGTTGTTTATAAACTATAGGTCTGGTCGTGGATTCTTCGATTTTTTTGAAGGGGTGCTTCTGGGGGCGGCTGATTTCAAGGGAGAAAAGGTTTCCATAGCAATCAAACCACTGGATGAAAATACAGCCAGAGCAGAAATTCTCTTCTACGGAAAAGCATGATCTTTTTCAGTTTATAATTTATAATGGGCTACTTGTGTTCTTTTCTGTGATAGTGATCATGGCATTGAATATGAGAGCGTTTTTTCAAGATGTACATCACGGTAGTTAGCATTCATTGAGGAGCATTGAGGATGTCCGACGATCTCAACAGGCAGATATTCAGAGAAGAAGCTTACGATCTCCTTGGAGAACTTGAAGGCGCTTTGCTTGAGTTGGAAGAAAATCCAGATGATATGGATTTGATTAATCAGATTTTTCGTGCCCTGCATACCATAAAAGGGTCCGGGTCCATGTTTGGATTCGAGGATATTGCCGAATTCACTCATGAAGTTGAAACTGTTTTTGATATAGTTAGAAATGGTGAACTGAAAGTTTCACCAGCTCTGTGCGGTCTTGGGCTCAAATCGCGTGATTATATCAAGTCTATGCTCGACGGTGAAGCGGCAGCAGATTCTCCTGTGAGGGATGAAATCCTTGATGGTTTGAAGGATATTTCAGGGATGGGTGATGCTGAAGAGCCCAGGCTCGTGGAAAGTTCGGAAGTTCTTGTTTCACCGGATGACATAGAGGAGGGGGGCGAATCCTCTGATTCTGTCCGCTATAAAATCAGGATGATCCCCAGACCTGGTTCAGATGTTGATGAGTCGATGCTTAAATCCGTTTTCGACGAGCTTGAAACTCTTGGGGAATTTTCTATCGTTTCCAGACCTCAAGATTCAGATGGGACACACCCACTTGGAGGTGAATGGGAACTGTCTCTTGACACTGCTGTGGGCGTGGATGATGTCAATGATGTATTTCTTTTTGTTGATGCTGATTTGGCCATTGAAATAAGTGAATTTAATGAGTCTCTATCGAGTTCTCTTAATGGGGAAGCGGAAGGAGTTACCACATCTCCTGAGCAAATTGTTCCGACTTCTCCTCTTGCACCCCCAAAAACATTGCAGCCTACAGGGGCTGGCACACCCCTTGAAACTCCGCCTCCCAAGCTTGGAGAGTTGTTGATCGATTCTGGAGAATTGACGGAAAGAGATGTTCAAGAGGCTCTCCAAAAACAGAAACCATTGGGCCAGATTCTCGCAGAGGATGGAAAGATCGAGCCGGATAAGGTTGAGAAAGCTGTTCAAAAGCAAATAGAAGTCAAGGAAAGAGAAGCCAATAAGAAACGTCAGGAAGCAATGTCTTCTATTCGAGTTGCTGCGGACAAATTGGATTTTCTTGTCGATCTTGTTGGTGAATTGGTCATTGTTCAGGCCCAGATATCTCAGGTTGTCAGTGAGAGGAATGATCCGCAAATGACTGCTCTGGCTGAGGAGCTGGAGCGTTTGAGTGATGAGTTGCGAGATTCTACTCTGGGTATACGCATGTTGCCGATTGGCACTTCCTTTTCCAAATTTAAACGGTTAGTGCGTGATCTTTCCGGTGAGCTTGGCAAGGAGATTGGACTGTCGACAAGTGGAGAAGACACTGAGCTTGATAAAACAGTGATTGAGCGACTTGGCGATCCTATGGTCCATTTATTGAGAAACAGTCTTGACCATGGAATTGAAACCCCCGAGGAGCGTCAGGCACAAGGTAAGCCATCTCAAGGGATGATTCTTCTTTCTGCCGAGCATTCCGGTGGTGAAGTCCTGATTAGAATCACGGATGATGGACGTGGGATGAGTACGGAAGCCATTCGTGAGAAAGCCATCGAACGCGGTTTGATCCTGAGAGATACCGAGTTGACAGAAAAAGAATTGCTAAAACTCATTTTCGAGCCAGGTTTCTCAACAGCAAAAGAAGTGACAAATGTCTCTGGTAGGGGAGTCGGGATGGACGTGGTCAAACGTGCCATTGATTCTTTGCGGGGGACTATCGATATTGACAGCAAACCGGGACAAGGGACGACAATTACGATTCGATTGCCTTTGACTCTGGCCATTATAGATGGTTTGCAGGTTCGCGTTGAAAATGAGTATTATGTTATTCCCTTATCCTTGGTTGAAGAGTGCGTTGAACTCTCTCGAAGTGAAGTAGAAGCGAGTGATTCTGCACAGCGAATTTTGCATCTGAGAGGGGAGATTGTCCCCTATATCCATATTCGTGATTGGTTTGATATTGAGGGAGATAACCCTCCCATTGAGCAGATTGTGATAACCGGAGTCGAAGGGAGCCGGGTTGGCATTGTCGTGGATACAGTCATCGGTGAGCATCAGACCGTCATCAAGAGTTTGAGTCGAGTTTACAAGGACGTTGAGGGCATTTCCGGAGCCACAATTAAAGGGGATGGTTCCATTGCATTGATCTTGGATATACCAAGTTTGGTTCGTCGTGTTGTGGCTGAATCCAAGTAACGTGCTTCATCATTAGTTACTTACGAGGCGTTGATAAATGGCAAAGAAAATTCGAGTTCTTATTGTAGATGATTCTGCTGTGGTCAGGCAAACTCTTGAAGATATATTGAGTTCCGATCCTGATATCGAGGTGATGGGAACAGCCTCAGATCCGTATGTCGCGGCCCAGCGGCTCAAGACAGAAGTTCCAGATGTCATAACGCTGGATATCGAAATGCCGCGTATGGACGGCCTGACTTTTTTGCAGAAGTTAATGAAGCAGAAACCTATTCCCGTCGTTATTTGTTCATCTGTTGCAGAGAAAGGTACAGGAAACGGTTTGAAAGCCCTGGAGCTTGGTGCTGTAGAAATTATCACCAAGCCCAAAATCGGGACAAAAAAATTTCTTGAAGAATCCAGCATTCGCCTCATTGACAAGGTCAAGGCCGCAGCAATGGCCAAAGCAAAACCTGCCAGTGCGATTACGCCAATCAAGATTGCACCCAAGCTTGATGCAGATGCGGTCATACCTATGGGAAAATCTCAAGCCATGGGGACAACGGAAAAGATATGTCTCGTGGGAGCCTCGACTGGGGGAACGGAAGCTCTTAAGGTGTTTCTTGAGATGCAGCCTCCAGGGTGCCCTCCTATTGGGATAGTCCAGCATATGCCTGAACATTTCACCAAAGCATTTGCAAATCGGTTGAACTCCATTTGTCAGATTACAGTGAAAGAAGCTGAAGATGGAGACCCCATGCTGCGTGGGCAGGCTTTGATCGCTCCGGGTGACAAGCATATGTTACTCAAGCGAAGTGGCTCTAAATATTATGTCGAAGTCAAGGCGGGACCACTTGTTTCCAGGCATCGGCCATCTGTTGACGTCTTATTTCGCTCGGGGGCGAGGTATGGAGGTGGTAATGTCGTCGCCGCTATTATGACAGGAATGGGAGATGATGGTGCCAAGGGTATGAAGGAACTCTACGATGCTGGTGCATACACTATTGCTCAAGATGAAGCGACATGTGTCGTTTTCGGGATGCCACAGGAGGCTATTAAGCACGGTGGTGTACACAAGGTGATGCCACTTCAGCAAATAGCAGGCGAAATCGTCAAAAGTTGTGGCTGATTTTGTGAGGGAGACCTTTCTTGAGAGGCATCTATTCTGCTTTCTGGTCAGATTTTTTGTGAATGTCTGTACACAATGACATGAACAGGTTCTTTCGTGATCATTCCTTCAGTGATTGATTCATCAAGAAAAGCCAGCAGTGGAGCAAGTCTGTCCGGATGATCTATGATTTCAATGACCACGGGAAGATCTTCGGACAACCTGAGAATTTTACTGGTGTGGATACGACTATTGGCACCGAATCCTGCCAATCCACGAAAAACAGTTGCTCCTGCAAGTCCCATTTTGCGAGCCTGCTCAACAACAACATTAGCCAGTGGACGGCCTTCAATTTTATCGTCTTCGCCCGTGTAAATTCTTATGCGTTCTGCTTTTTCCAAAAGTTTCATGCCATTCCTGCCGATAGTGTTTAAATGAGTCTACCCAGTGCGATGCCGGTTAAAACCAGGAATAGTCCAACAAGACTTTGCCCGACGACATTAAAGAGTGCTGTTGTTATTTGGCTCAGCTTGACCAGTTCTGCGGTTTCAAACATGTATGTTGAAAAGGTGGTAAAGGCTCCCATAAATCCAGTGAGAGCTAAAAGGCGGATCTCACTTCCCGGGAGGAGCCTGTTTTCGAAGAATCCCCATACAGTGCCGAAGAAGAGACAGCCCAGCATATTTACAGCAAAGGTTCCGGCGGGGAAACTTCCTCCTGCCAATTTTTGTGCTACACCTGAAAGCCAGTATCGAGAAAGGGTGCCAGCTGCACCACCTGCAGAAAGGAAGAGTATTTTTGTCAACATTTTATTATCCTTGCGCCATCATATCAATTCAATGGGAGAAAGCCAATGGCACTGGAGTGTGAATTAAAATATTTGAATGTCGATTTTAAGAAGTTACGCAATGCGTTGAGAGAGCTTGGGGCTGAAAGCTCTGGGCCATATTTTGAAACAAATTTGGTTTTTGATACAAGAGAGCGGTCTTTACGGGAAAGTAATATCCTCCTGCGTCTTCGTCAAAAAAGGAGTGATGTTCTTTTAACGGTGAAACGACCACCAGAGGTTATAATCGATTCCATGTTGAAGGTTGTCGAAGAGCTTGAGACAACTGTGGATGATTTTGATTCGATGCTTGCCATCTTGGACACTCTCGGTTTTTTCATTTCTTTTTCGTATGAAAAAGTCAGAGAGAAGTGGAGATTCATGCGATGTGCAATTTGTCTGGATGAATTGCCATTTGGGTCTTTCGTTGAGATAGAAGGAGAAGAACATGATATTTTCCAAGTCTCAAAATTGCTAGGTATTCAAGATTCAAAGACTTCAAAACAGACATACCATGCCTTGAATGTAGCATATCGTAAACAGAATGGCCTGGCAGACGAGGAGAGTTTTGTCTTTACGAAAGAACAGAAAGAGGCCATCGACAAACAAATTGGGAAAGATTAGCCATCGTCACTCGACAGATGGGTAAAACGAATTTATATTTGCTGATATGGATTAAAAAGAGGACTGTTGGAGAGTAATGCATATGAGCGACCCTTTTACTGGTGATCACTTAGACTCAGAGCTTCTTGATGAACGTGAGATTCAAGAACCTCGAAAATACAAGGTCTTGCTGCACAATGATGATTATACGACCATGGATTTTGTTGTTGAAGTCCTCGTCCGTGTTTTCAAAAAAAATGAAGACCAGGCCACAGCTATAATGCTGTCCGTACACAATCAAGGGTACGGTATATGTGGAATTTACACCGCTGAGGTGGCAGAAACCAAGGTGGACCTGGTGCACAGGCTGGCAAAAAGTGCTGGCTATCCCCTCAAGTGCAGCATGGAAGGTGAATAAAATATGACGATGCTCAGTAAGGAATTGGAAAGTGCATTGACTTCAGCTGTCAATGAGGTGAAGCGAAGAAATCATGAATTTCTGACACTTGAGCACCTTTTGTATGCGATTTCCGTCGAGGAACAGGGAGAGGAAATTCTCGAAGCGTGTGGAGCAGAAATGGAGAAACTCCGCGATCAACTCGGGAGATTCTTTGTCGAGAACATGGAAGCTCTTCCCAAAGGGACAGAAACAGAGGTTATCCAGACTCTGGGAGTTCGCCGGGTTTTGCAAAGAGCCGTATGGCAAAAAAAAGCTTCGGGGAAAACCGTAGTGGAAGTCGGAGATGTTCTGGCTGCCATGTTTGATGAAGAAGATTCATATGCAGTCTATTTTTTGAGAACACACGATGTCTCGCGTCTCGATATTCTTGAATTCATTTCTCACGGAATGTCTACAGGTGACGATTGGAATGACCTCGGAGATCGAGAAGCTCATGTTCCGGGTGCGCCTTTGGACAAATCAGCTGATAAGAAAAGTCCACTTGAAGAATATACTGTCAACCTGACTGATCGGGCGGCCGAGGGACTGATTGATCCGCTCATCGGAAGAAGCGCTGAACTTGAGAGAACTGTTCAAGTGTTATCTCGTCGGCGCAAGAATAATCCGATTTTTGTTGGTGATCCGGGCGTTGGTAAGACCGCTATGGCTGAAGGTCTGGCGTTGATGATAGTTGAAGGACACGTACCGAAAGATTTTCTCAAGGCTGAGATTTATGCTCTGGATATGGGGTCATTGCTTGCAGGGACCAAATATCGGGGGGATTTTGAAGCTCGACTCAAGGGAGTCTTGGCACAGCTCAAGATTAATCGTGAAGCCATTCTTTTTGTGGATGAAATTCATACGATTGTTGGTGCTGGTTCAGTCAGCGGCGGCAGTATGGATGCATCCAATATTCTCAAACCACTGCTCCAGTCCGGCGAAATCCGATGCATAGGATCCACGACCTTTGAGGAATATAAGAATCACTTTGAAAAAGATCGTGCACTTTCCAGACGTTTTCAGAAAATAGAAATAAGTGAACCTTCGGTTGAAGAGACAGTGGCAATACTTAAGGGGTTGCAACCGCACTACGAAGAGTTCCATGGAGTCAATTATACTCACTTTTCGTTGAAAGCCGCGGCAGAATTGGCAGAACGTCATATCATGGACAGACATCTGCCAGACAAGGCTATTGATGTCATGGATGAAGCTGGTGCTCTGTATAAATTGTCTGGTCGTTCCCGCAAAGGGGATAGGATAAAAGTTTCCGACATTGAAAAAGTCGTTGCGCGTATAGCTCGAATTCCTGCTCGTCGTTTAACTGTATCCGATAAGGTTCGCCTTAAAAGCCTGCAGGACGATTTGAAGGCTGTTGTTTTCGGTCAGGATGAAGCGGTTATGGCTTTGTCAAAATCCATCAAACGCTCTCGGGCTGGGATGAAACAGATAGGGCGTCCTGTGGGGAGTTTTCTGTTAACCGGGCCGACTGGAGTGGGAAAAACAGAGCTTGCTCGCCAACTGGCGCAGGTGCTTGGTATCGGTTTTTTACGGTTTGACATGAGTGAGTATATGGAGAAGCACGCAGTAGCACGTCTTATTGGTGCCCCTCCCGGATATGTCGGGTTTGATCAGGGAGGTCTGCTCACGGAAGGAGTTCGTAAGAAACCCCATTGTGTTGTCCTTTTTGATGAGATCGAGAAAGCACATCCTGATGTTTTCAATATTCTCCTTCAGGTTATGGATTATGCAACGTTGACAGATAATAATGGGCGAAAGGCAGATTTTCGTCATGTTATATTGCTCATGACCTCAAATGCAGGTGCTCGAGAAATGTCGAAAGGAGCTATAGGGTTCACTCGAAATCAGGATTCGGACCGTACAGGAGATGCCCTGAAGGCTTTGGAAAAGCTCTTTAGTCCTGAATTTAGGAATCGTCTTGACTCCATAATTACCTTTAAGGCCCTTGAGCAACCGGTTATGGAACTGATTGTTGATAAATTCATAAAGGAACTTAATGATCAATTGCAGGACAGACGTGTGGTTGTGACACTGACAGATAAAGCGAGAACCCGTTTTGCCGAGCTTGGTTATGATACGACTATGGGGGCAAGGCCTATGGGACGGGTTATTCAAACGGAAATCAAGGATATTATTGCAGATGAACTACTCTTTGGTGAATTGACCAAAGGAGGAGTCGTAACAGTTGATTGCGTTGAGAAATCGAAAAAGAGAAGGGCCGCTTCGTTTGTTGGGGAATCTGGAGAATTTAGCTTCGCTTTTGAAGCTACTCCCAAAAAACAATAGTGATTCACATCAGTCGTCCGGCTCGGAACGCCTGTCGTTTCGAGCCGTTTTTTTATAAAATGTTGTTGGTTAAAGTATGATTCCATGAACTATCTGATCCTCTCCAGTAGTGGCCTTCTCAAGCTGGGTGAGTAGAGAGGGCTTTTAGGACCTCAATGACTATCTACAGGTTATTCGATGACCCCGTTTTTCCAGATCCGGAAGATGCAGACCCTGATGGTCTGCTGGCAGTCGGAGGGGATTTATCTCCACAACGAGTACTGACAGCTTACGCAAATGGCATTTTCCCTTGGTATGCTGAGGATTCTCCGATTCTTTGGTGGTCAACCAATCCCAGACTCATTTTGTTGCCGGAAGAACTTCATGTACCGCGGAGTTTAAAGCGAGCTCTCAATAAGAATGTCTTTAGCTTTACCCTTGATCAGGATTTTGATGGGGTCATTCAAGGATGTGCGGCATCAAAGAGGGGAGATCAAGATGGTACATGGATCATTGAAGAAATGATTGAAGCTTATGCTCTGCTGCATGAACTGGGATATGCCCATAGTGTAGAAGCATGGCAGGATGGTTCTCTTGTTGGTGGACTTTATGGCGTTTCACTTGGTTCTGCTTTTTTTGGTGAATCGATGTTCTTCAAAATCCCAGATGCTTCGAAAGCTTCATTTGTTGTTCTGGTCAACCAGTTAAGAGCTTGGGGCTTCACTCTGATTGATTGTCAACAGACAACAGCGCATCTTTTACGGTTTGGAGCGAGAGAGATGCAGCGATTTCGTTTTTTGGACATGCTGCATGAAGCCATGAATCAACCGACAAAGGAAGGACGCTGGGTATTTGATTCGTAAACATCTGTTATTCTTTGATATCAAGCCTTATAAGATAGCTGAGCAAGTCCCGAAAGTCATTATCTGACATTTTCCAACGTGGCATGCAGTAGTCCATTTCATATCCATTGGGGCGCAGTCCTTCGTAGAGAGCCTCTTGTAGGGTTCTCATGGTATACGCAGGGTGTGAGCCGTCTTGTCGGCTGGCAAATGGGTAGCCATCTTCGACAAGATATTTAAAAGAGATGGGAGGGGTGACAACAAAACAGAAATCGGGTTGGATGCCACCAAGCCCTTGAACGCCATGGCAAGCAGCGCAGCCTCCTCCTTTATTTCTAAGCCAGTATGGACCACCATCAAAAGGTATATGCGCTCCATGGGAGTGTTTCCCATGTAAGAAAATTGATTCACCATTGGCTGTCGTCGCTTCTGCAAGGATCTTTTTTTTGTCGATGTTTTTTTCGTTTCCATAAGCTGTTAACGGTAAAAGCAGGGAAGTTAATAAGACCAGGGCACACAGGTAGCGAATAATCATGGTTTACCTTTGTGTTATTCTTTTATTCTTCGATAAGGGGCGGGTGTTTGCTGAGATCATATAATCCCTTGAGTGGAATATTGAGTGGATAACTTGGAATTTTTTTGAACTCTATAACCCCGAGATTTTTATTCGGAACAGCTTGCGACAGCCCCATAAGTCCGTCTGGGACAGGGAAGGATAGGGGGGTGGAGTGAATAGCTGTAAGCCTTGTGGAATACTGTTCTTTCAGATAGTTTATAATACGGTTCCGTTCATCAAGAGTGAATGATTCCATAACAACATTTCGACTACTCTTCGAAACTGGAATGTCTGTTTTTGGAGTGTATAGCGTGTGAGACCAATCAATGCTCTCCTCCATGGAAGCGCTCCAACTGGACCGGAAGAGGTGGACCTCGACATTTCGCCGTCCTTTGAAACTTCGGATGACCATGGAAATGGAATGAGCGTAGGGGGCCAGAGGTTTTGAGTTCGGTTCTGTAATGGTTATTTTCATTTGGTTCCTCCAAGCTGTCATTATTACAGTATATAGTTGTTTATAACGTTTTTCAATTGAATTCCACAACTCAGCAGAAATTTATGCCAGACTTCAAGCTTGTTAGTGAATTTTCTCCAAAGGGAGATCAGCCAGAGGCCATTCATCAATTGGTAGAGAATTTGAAAGCAGGGGTGAGGGATCAGGTCTTGCTTGGTGCGACAGGTACCGGAAAGACTTTCACCATGGCCAATATTGTTGCTGAATTAAATCGACCTGCTCTTGTGCTTGCACCAAACAAAACTTTGGCGGCACAGCTTTACACGGAATTCAGAGGGCTTTTTCCTGATAATGCAGTCGAGTATTTTGTCAGCTATTATGACTATTACCAACCAGAAGCCTACCTTCCTCATTCAGATGTATACATTGAGAAAGACTCCTCCATCAATGACAACATAGATAAATTGCGCCATGCCGCGACCCACGCGCTTCTGACTCGTCAGGACGTCCTTCTTGTTGCTTCTGTTTCCTGTATATACGGGCTTGGTTCCCCTGATTATTATGCAAAAATGGTCATTCCTATTGAGGAAGGGCAATCTATGCCCATGGAGACTCTTTTGAGTCGTTTGGTTGAAATTCATTACGAACGAAATGATTATGATTTCCACCGTGGAACATTTCGGGTGAGGGGGGATGTTGTCGAGATAATCCCAGCGTATAGCCGAGAGAAGGCAATACGAATGGAGTTTTTTGGGGATGAGATTGACTCTATTACCGAGACAGATCCTCTGACCGGTGAGGTGAAGGACCATCTTCGTAAGACAGTCATATATCCGGGCAGCCATTTTGTTTCCGATCGTGAGAATCTTGATCGCGCAGTGCAGGATATACGAAACGAATTACAGACCCGTCTGGCAGAGATGAAGCAAGCCAATAAGTTGGTCGAGGCCCAACGGTTGGAACAGCGTTCGATGTATGATCTGGAGATCATCGAAGAGTTGGGGTACTGCAATGGTATCGAAAATTATTCCCGGCATCTGGACGGACGAACCGTCGGGCAGCCTCCTTCAACCTTGCTGGATTATTTTCCTGAAGATTTTATTCTTTTCGTTGATGAGTCACATATTGCGCTTCCTCAGGTGGGCGGGATGTTTAATGGTGATCGATCGAGAAAAACGACCTTGGTTGATTTCGGCTTCAGATTGCCTTCTGCATTGGACAACAGACCTCTCAACTATGAGGAATTCCAAGATCGAATTAAACAGGCCGTTTATGTCTCTGCAACTCCGGGGCCTCTGGAAATGGATTTGGCTCAGGGACTTGTTGTTGAACAAATCATTCGTCCTACCGGATTGCTTGATCCCATCGTGGAGGTGCGAAAGGTTCAGGGACAGATTGACGACTTGTTGTCCGAGTGTAAAAAAAGACAATCAGTTAATGAACGGGTTCTTGTGACTACACTGACGAAGAGGATGGCTGAAGACCTGAATGATTATCTCAATTCCATGGGAGTGCCGACACGATATCTGCATTCAGACATTGACACCTTGGAGCGGATGGCAATTATTCAGGCTTTGAGGGCTGGAGAGTTTTGTGTCCTTGTAGGGATCAACCTTCTTAGAGAAGGACTTGATATTCCGGAAGTTTCACTGGTCTCCATACTGGATGCGGATAAAGAAGGCTTTCTGCGCTCGAATCGTTCGCTTATCCAGACATTCGGTCGTGCGGCGCGCAATGTTGAAGGGCGCGTCATAATGTACGCGGACAAGATTACTGGTTCGATGGCTTCTGCCATGGATGAAACGTTGCGACGTCGGGAAAAACAGCTGGATCATAATATTAAGCATGGGATTGTCCCTCAAACCATTCGGAAGAAAGTGGACAATTTGTTTGGCGATCTGGGAAGCGGAGCATCAGAGAGTGGAAAGATGGGAATGGCTGCGGAGACTTCTGCGGATTATGGTGCAGATCCGAAGCAGTTGGAAAAAAGTATCAAGCGGCTAGAGCGTGATATGCGGGACGCCGCCAAAGAACTGGAATTCGAACGAGCAGCCGATCTTCGTGACCGTGTTGCCTTGCTTCGTGAACGTCTTTTAGAATTGGGGTAATCCATGCTCGAAACAGTACACAGGCGAATGCTCAAATTGAGGGCTAAATTGGGGTCAGTCTGGAGTGTGATTCTGGGGCTTGTGTATCTCTTCAACGTCTTCATTGTTGGGATTGCTTTTTACATGGGCTATGAGAACTGGGATTTCGCAAGTTCATTTTACATGGTGGTTATTACCCTTTCTACCGTGGGCTTCATGGAAGTGAATGAACTCTCTCAGACTGGTCGGATTTTTACGGCTTTTTTGATTATGGGGGGGGTGGGCGGTTTTGTTTATATGGCTGGTGCATTCGCACAGATCCTTATTGACGGTCGATTGCAAATTATGTGGGGTAAACATAAAATGATGAAAGAAATAAGTAAATTGAGAAATCATTTTATCGTCTGTGGGCACGGCCGAATAGGAAGTATTGTCGTGCAGGAGATAAGCAACGAAGGACTTGATGTTGTTGTTATCGAGCAGGACCCGGAGCTTATCGACAAAATGGAGCAGGAAGGGATTCTTTGCCTGGATGGAGATGCCACAAGTGATCAGACTCTTCTTGCTGCGGGGCTGCTTCATGCCAAGTCCCTTATTTCGGCGCTCACGAGTGAAGCAGCCAATGTCTATGTCACTTTGACTGCGCGGCAATTAAATCCAAATATTACAATTGTTGCCCGTGCTGGGGACAAGTCTCATATTTCACGTTTGGAATTGGCGGGAGCAAATAGAGTTGTCCTTCCTCATTTTATAGGGGGTCTTCGAATGGCGCAGAATGTGTTGCGCCCGACGGTTACCAACTTTATAGAACTTGCAGTTCGTGGTGGTATTGATCTCCAAATGGAAGAATTGGAAATCACACCACATTCCGAATTGTGCGAATTGGATCTTATTGAGTCCAAAATTAGACCTCGTTTTAATTTGATTATTATTGCCATCAAGAAAGGGACTGGAGAAATGGTATTTAACCCTGGTCCCAAAGAAGTCATTCACGCTTATGACACACTGTTAGCTGTTGGTAAGAAAACGAATCTATCTGAAATTAAAGCAATCCTTTAAAGAAAAACGGACACATTGAGCATATGGCTTCTTCTCACGTCGCAACGCGCGTTCACTCGTTGCGTGAAAAAATCGAATATCACAATCATCGTTATTACGTCATGGATGCACCGGAAATTACTGATGCTGAATACGATGAACTCTTTCGCAAGCTGATTGAACTGGAAAAGGAATATCCTGAGTTTGATGACCCGAATTCCCCAACGAAAAGAGTAGGAGGGGAACCGGCTGAAGGGTTTTCTCCCTATGAACATTCCATGCGGATGTATAGCTTGGATAATGCTATGAGCCTTGATGGATGGGATGCCTTTGCAGATCGGATCGTTGCGAATACAGGGCGATCAGACGCATTATACTGGGCTGATCCAAAAATGGATGGTCTTGCTCTTGAGGTCATCTATGAGAAGGGCCGCTATGTCAGAGCCGCGACTCGGGGAGATGGGCTTATCGGTGAGGATGTGACGGGGAATATGAGAACTGTCATGAATCTGCCCATGGTTTTGAAAGGGAAAATTGTTCCTGACCGACTTGAGGTCCGTGGTGAAGTTGTCATATCAAATCAAGATTTTGCCATTCTCAACCAGAAACAACGAGATGCTGGTTCCAAAGTTTTCGCGAATCCTCGTAATGCTGCTGCCGGGTCAATCAGACAGCTTGATTCCAAAGTTGCAGCATCACGTCCTCTCCGATTCCTTGCGTACGGGATTGGGACAATCGAGTGGAGCACACCTCTTTTTTCGTGGAATAGCCAAGCGGAAATAATGAGCGGGCTGAGCGAGTTGGGATTTTCCATTCCTCCTGAAGCAAAACTCTGCAATTCGAAGCAGGAAGTTGCCGAATATTTTCTTGATCTTATGGAACGTCGTTCCTCATTGCCCTTCGAAATAGATGGGGTTGTCGCGAAACTCAATAGTCTCGATCTACAACGAACTTTGGGATATACTTCTCGTGCCCCAAGGTGGGCGCTGGCACTGAAATTCCCGGCTTATCAAGCCAAAACCCGATTGAATTCAATCAGAATTCAAGTTGGCAGAACTGGTGTTTTGACGCCGGTTGCAGAGCTTGAGCCGGTATCCTTGGCTGGAGTCGTGGTTTCTAATGCAACGCTACATAATAAAGGCTACATTGAAGAGCGTGATTTTCGTATCGGAGATAATGTTTTGATACAACGCGCAGGGGATGTTATTCCTCAAGTTTTGTCCGTAGATAAAGCAGAGAGACCGGACGATGCTGTCCCATATCAGTTTCCAAGTAACTGTCCTGTTTGCATGAGTGTCGCTATAGAGGACGGTGAAGCTGTGAGGTGTGTCAATGAAACATGCCCAGCCAAAGCGGTTCAGCAGATCATTCATTTTGTTTCCAAGGCAGGGCTGGACATGGAGGGGGTCGGTAAAAAATGGGTCGAACGCCTTGCGTTGGATGGTGTGTTGAAAACTCCGGCAGATCTTTTCTTTTTGGAGAAGACAACTCTGCTCAAGTATGAAGGCATGGGTGACAAGTCTGCCGATAAGTTTATTGCGGCTGTAGAAAAAAGACGGCGAGAAGCTCCTCTCTGGCGGTTGATTGCTGGATTGGGAATACGACATGTGGGAGAACAGACTGCTAGGATGCTGGGAGCTCATTTCACGGATTTGGAAGCGATTGGGTTGGTAACACGCGAAGAATTACAGGATTTGGAAGATATAGGACCGATCGTAGCCGAGAGTCTCTTTGAATATTTTCAGCGTCCTTCAACCCGAGAGTTGATAGAAAAATTCAAGGCCGCTGAATTTTGGCCACAAGGCAGCATATCTACTGCCATTTCGGAACAGGAATTACGACCGTTGGCAGGTAAAGTGTTTCTTTTTACCGGGAGTCTTCCTGACATGTCGCGCACTCAGGCTCAAGCGCTTGTGGAGGCTCAAGGAGCGAGCGCAGCGAAATCGATTTCAAAAAAAGTTGACTACGTGGTGGTTGGAGACAAAGCTGGATCAAAGAGGGCCAAAGCAGAAAAAATGGGGCTTGAGATACTTGATTCTGATGCTTTCAAAGCGTTACTTTAATCATCTGATTCGTAATAAAATTTCAGGAGGAGCTGTTATGACAACAGATATTGTCATTCTTGGTGCAAAGGGACGTATGGGAAAAACCTTGGTCAATTTGACTCTGGCAGATGCAGAGTTGAATCTTGTCGGAGCATGTGAACGAGAAGGCAATACAGGAGGTATTGAGCATGAAGGATGCATCATGACTGACTGTCTTGAGGAGCTTCTGCCACAAGTCCCAGGGGCTGTTATAATAGATTTTACAGCTCCCGAAGCTTCTTTGGCAATGGCTCAAATTGCAGCAAAAAATGGCAACCCCGCTGTGATTGGAACAACCGGTCTGAATTCGACCCAACAAGCTGATTTGGAAGTGTTTGCTCGGGAGGTTCCTCTTTTCTGGGCACCAAACATGTCTGTGGGAGTCAATACTTTGCTGAAGATTCTACCTATGCTGGTAAAGGCGCTTGGCCCAGATTATGATATGGAAATGGTTGAGACTCACCATAAAATGAAAAAGGATTCTCCAAGTGGAACAGCCCTGAAGCTGGCTCAATGCATGGCCGAGGCCCGTGGCTGGGAGTATGATGACGTCAAGAAGCATTGTCGTGACGGTATTATTGGGGAACGCCCCAAGAATGAGATAGGTGTGCAAACCTTACGAGGTGGTGATGTTGTTGGCGACCACACAGCATTTTTCTTTGGACCTGGCGAGCGTATAGAAATAACTCACAGGGCTCATTCTCGTGAAACGTTTGCATCAGGAGCGTTGAGGGCTGCAAAATGGCTGGCAAAGCAAAAAAACGGAAAGCTCTACTCCATGGCAGATATGGTGTAATTCTCTTCTATGTGAGAATAAGAAACGGGGACTGTGTATACAAGCGGTTCCCGTTTTTTTTGAAGCATTACAGTATGGGGGAAAGTAATCTGGCAAAGCGAATGACGGTTTGTGAAATGATATTTTTCCGATTATATTCCAAAGTATCTGTTTCTTTACATCGAGCAAAATCAGCTTCAAACATTCCTTCAACTTGCTGACAGAATGTTTGATTTTCAACCAACATGGTAATTTCGAAATTCAAGCGGAACGAACGATTATCAAGGTTTGCCGTTCCGATGCCCGCGATGGTGTCGTCAACGAGAAATACTTTTTGATGTAAAAAACCAGCATGATAGCGGTAAATACGAATGCCGGGGAGTCTCAAATCGTTGAGGCATGCAAACCCAGCCAGATAGACGAGAAGGTGATCTGCCTTTTGGGGAAGTATAATACGAATATCGACACCGCGCATAGCTGCCAGTTGAAGCGCTTTGGTCACGGAACTGTCCGGAACATAATAGGGGCTTGCTATCCAAAAGCGCTTCTTGGCTGCATTGATGGCTCTGATGAACATGAGTGAACAGGATTCGAGATCGTCAGCCGGACCTGTTGCCAGAGCGAGCACATCAACATCTCCGGCCCGTTCTGGCATTGCCAAATCGTGCTCATGAAGTTCATGGGTAGCCCAGTACCAATCCTTGGCAAAACTTATCTTGATTCCCAAGACAGCAGGGCCGGTAATTTTTAGATGGGTATCGCGCCAGCCTTTGAACTTGTTTGTCTGTCCGAGGTATTCATCACCAACATTATGCCCTCCAACAAATGCAGTACAACCATCAATGATAACTATTTTTCGATGGTTTCTGAAGTTAAGTTGAAATCGGTTGCCAGGGCCTTTAGTACTGTGAAATGAGTGCGCTTGAATACCAACATCTTGCATTTTTTTCCAGTAGCTTGAAGGTGTTGGGCCACACCCTACTTCATCGTAGAGGAACCGAATCGAGATTCCTGACGCAGCTTTGTCAATCAGGGCTTTTTGAAGTCGTTTTCCCAATTGATCACTGCGGACGATGAAGAATTGTAAGCAAATGGAGTCTTGTGCAGATTTTATTGAGCTTATGATCGCATCAAATGTAGTTACTCCATCCACAAGAAGTGCAACATCATTGCCTTCAAGGAAGGGAATCTCTGCCAATGTTTCAAAGGCACATCGGGGGGCATGTGGAGAGAGTCTTTCAGAAAGCCCTTTGATAGTGGGTATGTTGTTTTTACTAATTTTTTTCAGATACCGTATTTTCCTCGCCCGCATGATTTCTACATAGCCATGAAATTTACTTCGTCCAAAGACCCAGTAAAGTGGGAGAGCTATGAAGGGGATTGATATGAGTGAAAGTGCCCAGGCTACAGCGCCCTGTGGTGTTCTTGTGTCGCGAACAGCCAGGATCGCAGTTGCTATCGCTCCTATCTCAAGCGCAGTGTACGCTATACTCAATGCGGTAAATAAATAATTCAGATCAGTAGAATTCATAAATGTGAAATAGCAGAAAATTATTCAAAGAGGAACAGAGTCCCTTGCTCACGCGGAGGAAATATGGTCTGAATCAAGGCCGTAGGATAGTAAATATGCCCTTTGAAAATAAAGAAAAATTATCACAACACCCCTTTCAGGAATCGCCTAATTTGACGTTGGTGCGTTTGGCTCTACCTGTACTTTTTTCCCTGATTGCAGAGCCTCTGACAGGTTTGGCAGATACTGCGTTTATTGCTCGTTTGACAGGACCTGAGCCTGTGGCGGCCTTGGGGATTGGGAGTGTGGCGTTTTCCTCTCTTTTCTGGGTCTTTGCTTTTTTGGGGATTGGAACCCAGACTCAGGTGGCCAGGAATGAAGGGGGAGGTGGCAATTCGGTTAAAGTGACGTCACTTGCCTCTATGGTTGCTCTTTGTCTTGGCTTTGTTTTAATTGCAGCTTCTTTGCCACTACTTGATACGATTGCCACTCTTTTCGGGGCATATGGGGTCGTGAATGATCTGGCCTGTAAATATATGGCATATAGGCTTTTAGGCGCTCCGGCTGTTCTTGTTTCTCTGGTATGCTTCGGAGCCTTACGAGGTGTTCAGGATATGAGGACTCCCTTATTGGCCGCTCTCGGGATCAATGCCATCAATTTCCTTTTGGATTGGGTCTTGATTTTTGGGAATGGTCCCTTTCCAATGATGGGAGTCAGTGGCGCAGCCCTGGCCAGTTCTGTGAGTCAATGGGGGGGCGCTCTATGGTTACTCCTTGTCGTCAGGAAAAAAATAGGACTGACTTGGAAATTTAAGGGCGCAGGGATAGTCGAATTGATGCAAGTGGGGGGAGATCTATTTATTAGAACAGGGGTGCTTTTATTCTTCTTCGGACTCTGCACCAGAGTGGCGAATGGGGCTGGAGCAGACCAAGGGGCCGCTTATCAGGCTATTCGACAATTTTATATTTTTTCAGCTCTTACGCTGGATGCTTATGCTATTACTGGGCAAAGCCTGGTCGGCTATTTTTTAGGGCGTGGGGACACCTTTTTTGCACATCGGGTAGCTGTTGTTGTATGTCGCTGGAGCATCGTGACAGGATGTGTCGTCTGTTTAGCCATGCTTCTCGGTAAGGATTTTGTCGCGTGGCTCCTTGTGCCTGCGACTGCTGTAGGTGTTTTTGGTCCGGCGTGGTCTGCTGCCGCTCTTTCCATGCCCTTGGGGTCTTTATCGTTCGCAACAGATGGGTTGCATTGGGGGAGTGGCGATTTCAGATATCTTCGTAATGCCATGGTCATCTCTTCAGTCCTTTGTGTAATAATAGTCTTTTGTGTTGATGCTAAGTCGAATGACGTTGTTTACTACATATGGCTCGTCACAATTCTTTGGACACTCCTTCGGGCAGGATTTGGCATCGTACGAATTTGGCCAGGTGTAGGAGATGCTCCTCTGAGCAAAGCATAAAAAAGGCTGCCACACGGCAGCCTTTTTTATGCTTTGCTCAGGTTTGGAATTAATGCTCAGCCAGATAATTGAACATAAAAGCATATGCATGGCGCATTTCTAGTTCAAGCTCACTTAGATGGGATTGGGCCGCATTCATATCCTTTGCTTTGGACGCTCTTTCAAGGAGCAAGCAACAGTCTCGGATTCTGCCAGCTCCCATTGTTGCCGCTCCTCCTTTTAAAGCATGAGCCAAATGGCGGAGGCGTTCAACATCTTGTGAGCCCAATGCATCCTTGATCTCTTGGATTCTCTTGGGCTCTTGTGAGATAAAAACGGTAAACATTCGTTTTAAAAACGGTTGTTTACCAGCCATTGAATCAAGAAATTTACTATCTATGACTTCGTGTTTGTCCATATCAATCGATCGATGTTACAACATCATTCTTTTGCAGAAGAATCGAAGTGAAAATCAAAAGCCCCTCAACATCCAGACAATGACATCTTCTCATCTCTATACGTCAGCAGTAATTTTTCGGCAACAATTTTGACGCGAATCATCGTATGGAATTACGTGAGAAGGAATACCATGAAAAAGGGCAGAAGCTTTCAGCTTCCACCCCATGATAGTCATCGACTTATTATGGCTGGGTTACATCGTGTATAATTTTTCACCGGGAATAATTTCGATGGTGTTTTTTTGGAGAAGTTCAATTCCTTGTTCCGTGCGATCGAAGCGCAGAATGAGGATTGCTGAATCTCCACTTTGCTGTACAAATGCATACATGTATTCAACATTGATTTCAGCATTTTGAAGCATTGTTAAAATATCATGCAACCCACCCGGTTTGTCGGGAACTTTTACTGCCACAACGGTGGTACGTCCTACAGTGAAACCATTTTCTTTCAGTTTTGCTTTAGCTTTTTCAAAATCGGAAACGATGAGACGGAGGATTCCGAAATCCGAGGTATCTGCCAGAGACAGTGCCCGGATATTCACTTGAGCTTCCGAAAGCAGGCGGGTGACCTCGGCTAATCGGCCTGCTCGGTTTTCCAGGAATATGGAGAGTTGATTGACTTTCATGGTGATCTCCTTGAAGTATGGCTGTTAAGCTTCATCCCTATTATCGATAATGCGCTTGGCTTTCCCCAAAGAGCGTTCGATACTTTTGGGCTCCACCAATTTGACCTTGGCTGTGACGCCAAGAAATTCTTTGATATTTTTCATTACCTTTGATTCCACACGCTGTAAACTCTTGATCTCGTCAGAGAACATTGCTTCATTGACTTCGACCTGGACTTCCAAAGTGTCAAGGTTGCCTTGTCGTCCCACCAGCAGTTGGTAGTGAGGAGTCAGTCCTTCTGTCTCAATGAGAATCGATTCAATTTGAGATGGAAAAACATTGACACCACGGATGATTAGCATGTCATCGGAACGTCCGGTAACGCGTTTCATTCTGGTAGTGCTTCTTCCGCATTTGCATGGAATTGTATTTAAAGTAGTCAGGTCGCGGGTTCGGTAGCGAATGAGGGGGATACCTTCCTTGGTCAGTGTAGTGAATACCAATTCACCTTCTTCTCCGGGGGCAACGGTTTCTCCTGATTCAGGGTCAATGGTTTCGGCCAAAAAGTGATCTTCCTGAATATGGAGTCCATCTTGTGCTTCCCAACATTCGATAGCTACTCCCGGTCCCATGATTTCTGAAAGCCCATAGATATCTATGGCTGTGATGCCAAGTCGTTTTTCTATCTGAAGACGCATTTCGTCTGTCCAGGGCTCTGCTCCAAAAATACCAATGCGCAACGGTAACTTTTTGATGTCAATTCCCATTTCTTCGCCAGTTTCTGCCAAGAAGAGCGCATATGAAGGAGTGCAGCAGATGACATCGGGTTCAAAATCCTTGAGCAACATAACTTGTCGGCGAGTTGCTCCGCCAGAGACGGGGATAACTGTGGCACCAAGAGCTTCAACCCCATAATGCGCCCCTAATCCGCCGGTAAAAAGGCCATACCCATAAGCGTTGTGAACAGCATCTGCCGCCGAAGCGCCGGATGCGACGAAAGAACGAGCCATAAGTTCGCCCCAATTGGTTATATCACGCTTTGTATATCCTACAACTGTGGCTTTGCCTGTCGTGCCGGACGATGAGTGAATGCGGACGATCTGGTCTTTCGGGACAGCGAAGAGGCCAAAGGGGTATTGATCTCGGAGGTCTTGTTTATTCGTGAAGGGGAGCAGACTCAGGTCTTTCAAAGATTTAATGTCTGTCGGTTTGACCCCTTTTTCATCAAATTTCTTTCGGTAGAATGGAACATTGGCGTAGACCCGTTCGCAGAGGGCCTGGAGTCGTCTAAGTTGAAGTTTTTCCATTTCATCACGAGGCAGTGTTTCATTCTGTATATCGTAAATCATCCCCTAGTCCTCCTTTTTGACCTTCATCAATCACGCAATCGACAATAAAAAACCACGGTTCTGGAATCCCGTGGTTTGATTTGGCGCTCTAAGCCATTGCTGTTCCACGAGTTCCCTACTGGAAGCTCATAAAAAATGAACAGCTATAAAATAAAAAAAAATTCATAACCATAAGCTGCCTCATGTTTTTTGTTGCGTCAAGGGCTTTATCTCACTCCTTGAATTTAAAGGAGAAGAATTTATTCATACTAAATATGGAGTTGGAAAGATTTATTTTCGTAGTCAGTAGACTTTTCATCATAAAGAAGAGAAAATCAACATGATGAGTTGGTTATTGAGAAGAGACGTAAATCTGCATTGCAGGTGCAGGAAAAGTCCTTTACTACAGTGAAACTTGACGTAAGGAGGGTATATGAATTTCAAAGAATTGGTGGCAGCCAACAGAAGCCGCCGCCGCTTTGACCAGGCACAACTTCTCCGAAAGGAAGATCTAGTAGATTTGGTTGATACCGCTCGTTTGATGCCATCTGGTATGAACAAGCAACCATTGAAGTATCATGTTACAGTAGATCCAACTGAATGCTCCGAAATTTTTCCTCTTTTGGGATGGGCTGGTTATCTCAAGGATTGGCCCGGTCCAAATGAAGGAGAGCGTCCGACTGGATATATTGTTGTTCTGTTGGATAAAACCATTGCTGAAGATTCTCATTGCGATCAAGGTATTGCTTCTCAGACCATTATGTTGGGAGCGGTTGAAAAAGGATTGGGTGGATGTATTATCGCCACTATCAACCGTAAAAAGCTAGGATCTATATTAGGGCTTTCTGATAATTTGGAAATCTTGCTTGTACTTGCTCTTGGAGTTCCAATTGAAGAGGTCGTCGTTGATCCTCTTTCGTCAGAGGGAAATATCAAATATTGGCGTGATTCCGTAGGTAAACACCATGTTCCAAAACGAGAGCTTGCCGAATTGCTCGTTGAACGAAACGTCTCATAAGAGGCATAAACATCATAATTCCCGAGTAGGATAAATGAACAAACCGAAAAAATTTAGTGAAATATCAAGTCGTGAAAAAGCTCTTTTGGTCGCCAATTGGCTTGATGAGAAACAAGGCGAGAAAATTGTTGTCATGGATGTTGAAAAAATGAGCTCTGTGACAAATATGACTATTGTCGTTTCCGCGCGTGGAACGAAGCACGCCAAGGCTCTTGCCGATCATCTTCTGGATCAGGCGGCTAAAGACTCTGTAGAATTTTTAAGCATGGAGGGGCACCAGGCTGGAGAGTGGGTCCTGGTTGATCTGAATGATGTCCTTGTCCACATATTCCTCGATGAACTCCGGGATTTTTATAATCTTGAAGGGATGTGGGCTGAGGCTCCACGTGTGCCGTTGACTCTATAGGTGGGATAGTGATGTCTCAGCCTAAAAAAACGCTTTTGCTGATTCTGGATGGTTGGGGCGTGGCACCAGAAGGTGCCGGGAACTGTGTCAAGACTGCTGACACTCCTCATCTGGATAGCATCATGGCCCACTATCCGCACACCCTTTTGGCGTGCTCAGGACGTGCTGTCGGACTCCCTGACGGTTTTATGGGGAATTCCGAAGTAGGCCATATGAATATCGGTGGTGGACGGATCATTTACCAAGATATGACCCGTATCGATATGGCTATTGAGAAAGGCGATTTCAACGGAAATCCTGTTTTGTCCGACCTTATCGAGAAGACGAAAGCGGGGAGTGGACGGCTCCATCTTATGGGTCTTGTTTCGGATGGTGGTGTCCATAGTCATATCAAGCACCTCGACGCGTTGCTTAAGCTGGCAAAAAAAGAAGGGCTCACTGAAGTCTTTGTGCATGTTTTTCTCGATGGTCGTGATACTCCTCCAACCAGCGGACTTAAATACACCCGGCAACTGATGAGTATATTAACTCAACTTGAAGTTGGTTCTGTCGCAACGATAACAGGGCGTTATTGGGTCATGGATAGGGATCAACGGTACGAGCGCGTTGAAAAGGCCTATAAAGCCTTGGTGGAAGGGAAAGGGAATATTGTATCAGATCCATTATCAGGCATCAAAGCATCCTATGATGCCGGTGAGACTGATGAATTTTTCGAACCGAGTATTGTTGAAGGTGTCGATGGTCTACTGCGAGACGGTGATGGGCTGTTTTTCTTCAATTTTCGTGCAGATCGTGCACGAGAGATAAGCAGGTCTCTTTTTGATTCGGATTTTGAAGAATTCGAAAGGGGGGCAGTTCCCTCATTGGCCGAGTTTGCAACAATGACTCAGTATGAATCCTCTTTTCCGCTTCCTGTAGCCTTTGCACCGGAAAAATATGCAGAAACATTGGGTGAAGTCGTTTCTGGTAACGGATTGAAACAACTCCGTATAGCCGAGACCGAGAAATATGCCCATGTTACCTATTTTTTGAACTGCGGGCGAGAAGATCCATTCATCAAGGAAGATCGAATCATGATCCCTTCTCCTCGTGATGTTGCTACGTATGATAAAAAACCGTGCATGAGCGCGGTAAAAGTTACTGAGACCCTGATTGAAAAGTTGAGTCAGTATGATCTTTGTGTTTGCAATTTGGCCAATCTCGATATGGTCGGACATACAGGGCTTCTTGACGCGACCTGTCAGGCTTGCATGACTGTTGATGATTGTGTGGGGAAAATAGTCAAAGCTGTACTGGAGGAGGGAGGTCGTATCCTTTTAACGGCGGATCATGGCAATGCAGAGCAGATGATCGCCACAGATGGAACTCCTCATACCGCCCATTCTACAAATCCGGTTCCTCTGGTATTCATTGAAAATGGAGCTGAAGAGGTTCTGTTGAGTGAAGGTATTCTCGCTGATATTGCCCCAACAATACTTGGCTTGTTGGGGCTGGAAAGACCTTCAGCGATGACCGGGAAAAATTTAATCATTAAAAGGTAAGTATGTCTGGAAGTAAAAAACCACTGACTCCTGTCAAGCCCGCTGGAATGGAACTCATCTTTCTCTATCCGTGCCCTCATTGCAGTCGAGAGGTTCCACTCATTGCACCGTCTCGTCCTGCTATGGCACAATGTGACGCTTGTAGAGAGAACTTTCCAATTGTTCCCGTGGATGATCGAACTATTCGGTATATGAAAGTTATATTAGCTGGAGGTAAGGCTGGTATTGACCCGGATTTTCTTTGATTTAGGGAAAGTTGAGAAGGGCAGAAGTGGCATTTTAAAGGTTTAAAAAAAATCTAGAGTTTTTCAAGATGTCTGCTCAACATCTTAAATATACAGATTTTTTTTGTTTAAAATCAATCGACGGATAATTGGCTTTACTCTTGCTGGTACTCAGTCAGTTTTTTATATTTGATTAGAGGAAGACATTCGATGAAGCGACGTAAAGATGTGTACCACGCTGTATTTATGATTTTTTTGGTTACTGGGACAGGACTTCTTTCATTTGGTGGGGAAGCGATAGGGGCCGAATCGGAAGTCACAATTCTGTCATCAAAGGGCAATACCTTGGCTTGGAGTTTAACAGGAGGCACCCTTTTTTTTGCACTCTGTCTTATAGGGATACTTCTTGCTTATCGTGTAAGAAATACCAAGCGAGAAAGAGTACTGTCCATAATTTTTGATCACATTATTGCTCACAGGCCGGAAGATGCCGTCCAAGTTCTTCAGAGTAACGATTTTGTAAATAACTTTGTAAGTTTAAACCAAATTGTAAGCTATGTAAGTGGACTGGAACAAAAGCTCGAGGAGAGTGAAAGTCTAGCTTGTGATGCAGAAAACAAGGCGTGCTTTGCACTGGATCAAGCGATTCAAGCACGGGAATTGGGTGAAGTCGCGAGATGCCAAGGGTTACTTTCTGCCGCAGAGACCCTGGACCTCTCTGTTCAGGCAATACGGGACCAATCCGAACACCTTGGTATTGCTTCGGGTAAAGCTCAGGATGGCGCTTTTGATCAGCAGCGTTATATTTCAGAATCCGTTTCTGCCATGGAAGAGATGAATGCTTCTGTTGGCGAGTCTGCATCGAATGCAGAAGCAGCTGCTTCTGATGCGGAGAAAACAAAAGAATTCGCACAGAAAGGGGCATTGGTGGTGACAAGAACGTTGGATTCCATCAGTTCTGTTTCCGGCAATTCTCAATCCTTGGCTGGCCGGGTGGCTGACCTGGGTGCGCAGGCTGAAGGTGTTGGAAAGATCATGGGAGTCATTTCTGATATTGCGGACCAGACAAATCTTCTTGCTCTCAATGCGGCAATCGAAGCAGCACGAGCAGGTGAGGCAGGACGGGGCTTCGCTGTCGTTGCCGATGAAGTTCGCAAACTTGCGGAGAAGACAATGGAAGCAACAAAAGATGTCGGTGTTGCTATTCAAGGGATTCAGGAGCAGGTAGATATTACTATCGAGGGAGTCGAGAATATGACAGGCCTTGCTGATGAGGCTGCTGTTCTTGCTCATGAATCTGGCAATGCTCTTGAAGAAATTGTTGCCATTGCAGGGGCTAGTGCTGATCGAATTCGTTCAATTGCAGCAGCTGCAGCCCAGCAGTCCATTGCAAGCGAAGAAGTCACGAGAACCATTACCGAAGTGCATTCGATTTCTGCATCGACAGGTGAAGAGATGGAAAAGGCCTCTACGGCAGTTGTCGTTTTAGCGGAACGGGTCGAAGATCTCTCTACCATGACAGGCGTATTTAGATTGGTTGGAAATGGCAAGGTACAAGAAATTATAGGTGATCTGGCTTCTTCCTCTGATGTTCAATCACTTGAACGATCGAGGCAGGAAGTCGCCATGAGACGCGCTTTGAAGGCGAATGATTTCTTGGAATTGATGTATATTACAGACTCTCAAGGGACACAGACTGTGAGTAATCTTGGAGGGAAGGATATGAATTATTCCGAAGACCAATCAGCATATGGTTCACAGTGGGCATCCCGAGCTTGGTTTGTTGGTGCTGTTGAAAATAAAACATTTTATATTTCAGATGTGTATCTTTCGTCAGCTTCAGGTGAAAAATGCATTACAGTCTCATGCCCATTTCTTGATTCGGATGGCGCAGTAAAAGGTGTAATCGCGACAGATGTGCGTATTGCAATATAGGATTATTACCAGAAATGTCTTTGAGGCCGAAAAGGAATTCCTTTTCGGCTTTTTTTATTGCCTGGAACGACATTGCATTAAAATGGTGCCTATTATTATGAATATGAGTCCAACTATCGTCGTTGTCAAAATCTCCTCGCCAACGAGAAGATGAATAAAAAAGAGTGAGAGAAATGGAGAGAGGAATATAAGGTTTGCAATTCGAGCTGTTCCTCCGCCATTTGGTTGTGCTGCATATTTCATCGCTGTTAACCACAAAGCAAAGGTTATTCCCATTTCGAAGAAGCCGACGTAGGTCGCTCCAATCAGCCCCCATAGATTGGGAGAAGGGAGTTCTGAAAATATAAGCGTTGTTAAAAAAATGAAGGGTAATCCAAAAGCAAAATTGAGGAGAAGGATAAGGATTGGAGGGAGGGCGCTTGTGGTGTTGAAAATCCAGTAAAAAGCCCAAATGAGAGTGCTGGTTAATGCGAGTGATACTCCAAGAGGATTTGAGAATTTCAAGTTGAAAATTTCCCCATGTGTAGAAATGATTAACACACCAATATAACACGTGAATATCGCTCCGATATCCTTACCCGTCATTTTTTGTTTAAGGAGTGGGACTGAAAGAAGGGAAATCGTGATTGCCCACGTATAGTTAAGTGGTTGTGCTTCTTGTGCTGGAAGCAATTCATATGCTTTGAATAGAAGAATATAATATAAAAATGGATTGAGAAATCCAAGCAAAGCACACCGAACTAGGTCGGATCGTTTTATTCTTTTCAGTTCGTAAAGTTTGCCTTGAATTAATGATATAGTTATCAGCGCAAAGAGAGATGCCGTGCTTGCACAGAGTAAAAATTGCAGCGGGTCAAGGTAACGAAGTGATAGTTTGAAGGCAGAAGCGACAGTGGACCATAAGCCCACTGTCGCCAGGCCGTAGAGAAGAGCTTTGCGGGAGTTCGTCACAAAAATTAAAGAATGACGTGCTTTTGTATGTGAGAGACGACTTCATCCGGATCATCTGTGACAATGAACAGGTCGAGGTCCGTGCTTTCGGCAAAATGATTGACCACTAATTGTTCTTTGAACCAATCAACCAAGCCCCCCCAGAATTGAGTGCCGAAGAGGACTATCGGGAAAGGCTTGATTCGATGGGTCTGAATGAGTACGAGTGCCTCTGCGAGTTCATCAAGGGTGCCGAATCCACCAGGGAGAGCGACGTATGCCAGTGCATATTTTATAAACATGAGTTTTCTGATGAAAAAGTATCGAAAGTCACTGCGGATGTTAAGGTATGGATTGTTGTGCTGTTCCATTGGGAGGTGAATGTGCAGGCCTATCGATTCGCCGCCATTTTCAAAGGCTCCTTTGTTGCCAGCTTCCATGAGCCCTGGACCACCTCCTGTTATGACCGAAAAACCTGCTTGCGAGAGTTTTTTGGAGAGTTCAACCGTACTCGCATAAAGAGGCTCGTCAGGTTTGACTCGTGCTGAACCAAACATTGAAACTGCTGGACCAATTTCGGATAAATTTTCAAAACCATCGACAATTTCCGACATGATTTTGAAAAGGCGCCAGGATTCTTGTATCGAGAGGTCGTCGATGAGATATTGTTTTGAGCGGCGTTTCATGGGAACTCCTTGTTCTTTTGGTGATGTTAATCTCGGTATGGAGAAGTTGCCTGATCATCGTTAATAAGGCATGTATGCACAGTCGGCAGTGAATGTAAGCGTCTGCCGTCACATTATTATTACACCGATTTTTGTCCTTTCGAAAGAGTATTGTTGCATGTATTTCCACACCTCATAAAAGCGAGAAGATTCTTTATGAAAATAACCTTCATGGGTGCGGCCCGGACTGTTAGCGGATCTTGTTATATTATTGAATGTGGGGGTAAACGATTTGCTCTCGATTGTGGATTGCATCAAGGAAACAAGGAAATAGAGAAGAGAAATCGGAATTTTGATGCATATGGTGCTAAAAATCTCGATTTTATACTGATTACTCACGCCCATATTGATCATAGTGGCCTCTTGCCAGCCCTGGTCGCCAAAGGGTTTAAGAATCCGATTTATTGTACAGCTCCAACGAGGGATTTGTTAGAAATAATGCTCCTCGATAGTGCTCATATTCAAGAAATGGAAGCTGAATGGGCGAACCGCAAGCGAATGAGAACAGGAGTTCAACCGGTACGCAGTTTGTACAGTATTGTAGATGCTGAAGGGACAATCCCTTTATTGGCCTCTGTTGAATATGACAAAACGTTTGAACCGGCACCAGGTATAAAAGTGACCTACAAAAATGCCGGACATATTTTGGGGTCGGCATTTATTGAGATTGAATACGAACAGGATGGTAAAAGAACCAAAGCCGTTTTCTCGGGGGATTTGGGACGTCCTGAGCAGTTGATTGTCGAAGACCCGGTTGGTGTCGAGACTGCTGATTATGTTTTTCTCGAATCTACCTATGGTAATCGTAATCATCCCAACGAAGAACATAATCTAGACGAACTGGCGGCCGCCATTGACTATAGTTATGCCAATGGCGAAAAGGTTGTCATCCCGGCCTTTGCTGTCGAAAGGTCGCAACAGATTATCTATTCACTTTTTCTGCTCAAGAAGCAGGGGCGTCTTCCTGCTGACATGCCTGTTTATCTTGATAGTCCTCTTGCTATTCGCGCGACGGAAATATTCAGGAAACATCCGGAATTTTATGATGAGCAGACTCAGGAATTTATTCGGCGAGGGGAACACCCTCTGGATCTCCCGAATTTACATTTTACCCAAACTCGGGATCAGTCCCAGGCTATTAATGAGAGTGACGGGCCTGCAATTGTCATCTCGGCGAGTGGAATGGCCAATGCCGGGCGTATTAAACATCATCTGCGGCATAATCTATGGAAGCCCGGAGCCAGTGTTATTTTCGTCGGATGGCAGGGAGTCGGAACTCCTGGGCGGAAGATTCTCAACGGAGCCAAAAAAATCAGGTTATTCGGAGAAGAGGTCGCTATTAATGCAAAAATCTTTACGATTAACGGCTTTTCCGGTCATGCTGGGCAGGATGATTTGATGAGTTGGTTGGGGGCCATGCGCGGGAAGCCGGTCAAGGTCATTCTTGTGCATGGGGAGGCTGAGGTTCAAAAAGAATTTGCAAACTTGATATCAGAAAAATTTGGTTTTGAAGTTCATATACCTGAATATATGGAAGAATTAGAGCTTGAACCAGGGCAGGAACTCGAACCTGTTGTTGATATGGATATTGCTCAACCCAGAGTGGATTGGGAATACATCCTCCGAGATTCTCAATCTCTGTATGCAGAATTGAAATCGCGAGTTCAAGATGTTGAAAATCGTCCCTGGGTTGACCAGGTTGAATTGAGAGACAAGTTGCTGGACGTCAACCGCGATATTCTCGCGCTAATTTCAGAGATGTAAATGCGAATCGTTGGTGGACGGTATAAAGGGCGAAGAATTAAGACCTGCGAAGGTCCCGGTTATCGCCCTGCAACGATGAAAGTTCGGGAATCGATTTTTTCTATGTTGTCGGCAAGGGGTGTTGATTTTTCCACTGCTCGTGTCATTGACATGTTTGCGGGAAGTGGAAGTTTGGGAATGGAGTGTTTGAGCAGAGGAGTACCTTCTGCCTGGTTTGTTGAAAAGAGCCATAAAGCCGCAGGTTTAATTAGGAAAAATTTACTTGACCTTGGTATTGAAAAGAAGCGGGCCAAGGTCATGAGCAAGGACCTTTTCGCTGTTCTTTCCAAACAGCCGGAGCTCCCATTTGATCTGGTATTTATTGATCCGCCTTATGGGCGAGATCTGTTGGTCCCTGCCTTGGAGAAAGCGTTGGAAAAGTCATGGATTGCTGACGGAGCGTTTGTCCTTGCAGAAGTGGAAACATCAGTACTGCCTTCCGCAGATGGGCGTATTGCGGATATGGAACTTCTAACCGATCGTGAATACGGTCAAACCAGGATTCTATTATGGCGGAATTAAATCCAAAGATAGCCGTTTACCCCGGCACTTTCGACCCATTGACTATGGGGCATGTCAGTTTGATTAGGCGTGGACTCACAATTTTTGACACAGTTGTCCTTGCTATTGCCGAAAGTACCCCCAAAAAAACACTCTTTTCTGTAGAGGAACGAGTGGCGATGGCTCACGATGTGTTTCAGGGAGAGTGTAATCTTGTTATTGAGCCATTCAACAGTTTGCTTATTGACTATGTGGCAAGTAAAGGCGCGGGGGTCATCATGCGCGGTCTTCGAGCGGTCTCTGATTTCGAATATGAGTTTCAGATGGCTTTGATGAATCGAAAATTAGCGCAGAAAATTGAAACAGTCTTCATGATGACTGATTTTCAGTGGATGTACTTGAGTTCGACGATCGTCAAGGAGGTTGCCAAATATGGTGGTGATGTCTGTGGATTGGTTCCAGAGCAAGTCATTGATCCGCTCCAAGTTCGCTACGGTGTTCAATTTGGTTGTGCGGAGGGCAAGTAAGCTCCCATGAAACAAATTCCTTCAGTCGTTTGCCTGCTTGGTCCAACTGGTACAGGGAAAACGGCAGCAGCCATTACGCTATCCCGCCAGGTTCCGGTGAGTGTCATTAATTTTGATTCTCGCCAAGTCTATGCTGACTTCCCTCTTATTACGGCACAGCCCAATGAGGAAGAGCAGAGCATGTGCCCTCATCTTTTATATGGTTTCTTACCAACAGAGACGAAGATGACAGCGGCCCGGTTCGTTACGTTGGCAATGGAAAAGATCAATGAGGTGTGGAAAGCAGGACGACTGCCGGTTTTAGTCGGAGGGACTGGGATGTATTTACGCTCTCTTTTACAGGGAATTGCGCCAATACCTCCCATCCCTGAGGAAATTCGCACAGCAGTCTTGGCTCGAGTGCAATCAGAGGGGCCGCAAAAACTCCATGAAGAATTGCTGGCTACCGATCCTGACTATGCTGCGAAAATTCATCCGAACGATGCACAGAGAAATAGCCGGGCGGCTGAAGTCTTTCTTGCTACCGGAAAGAATATGACATGGTGGCATACCAATAGCGAACATATTCCTGCTCCATGCAAGGCTTTGAAAATAGGTATTGATATATCCCTCAAAGAGTTGGAACCGCATCTTGCGGCTCGAATCGATTCCATGCTTGAACTTGGGGCTCTTCAAGAGGCCCAAGTTGCTCTGGCCGCATGTCCGGACCCACGAGCTCCGGGGTGGACCGGAATAGGGTGTGCTGAATTATTGGCGTATCTGCAAAAGGAAATATCACTTGAAACTGCCCAGCTTGAATGGATCAAGCATACTCGAGCTTACGCCAAGCGGCAGATAACCTGGTTTAAAAAAGAGACTGACATCAACTGGTTTTCCCTTGGCGAAGGGGAAGCTGTTGCTGAGTTTGCTTTGCAATGGCTTGATAAGAGTGGAGTTAACTTTCGGCGATAAATGTCAGATGTGCTGGAGAGAGGTGCCAATTCAGGCTTGCGAGTCTTGTGCCTGTTCCCATTAAAAGTTGTATAAGACCGCCATTTTCTATTACTATTTTGAGATGCTCAGATCCTGTTAAAAGGGTTGAAACAAGTCTTGTCAATGAGGGCTGATGGCCTGTAATCAATATCGAATCCAGGCCTTCGTACTCTTGAATAAAATCCAGAGTGGACTGAGGAGCGGCCATTGGTGTTACTGTGTCACTCAATTCAATGCGCTTCAAAGGATAGTTCGTCCCCTGGGCCATGATTTCGGCTGTTTGGAATGAACGAGGTTTGTGACTGGCAATTATCAGTTCAAAGTTAAGTCCAAGCCTTTGTGCCGCTTTTGCCGATTTTTCAATTTGTTCTCGGCCAACAGGACTGAGAGGTTGAGTAGGATCAAGCTCTTTGGGCAGGCAGGCTCCGTGTTGCATTAAATGAATTAACATAGTGTGCTCCGTAATAATATACTTTCAGAAGAATAACATTGTCTTTTTCTGGCAGCAAGAGCCGCTAGGCGTGGCTTGCGGAAAAAGCACAAGCGCGATACATCCCAATCAGTTTTGAAAATTCGAATCGACCACTTGTCACCTTCAAGGATATATCAATACACATGTCTTTGCGTATACTCCTCTTGAGTACCTCTTTATTGTTGGCCTTTCCTGTTTGGGCATACTCGTCTCAGGGGTATGTTCAAAGATTGAGCCAGAACGCGACCATTTCCTGGGACAATGGGGAGCTCCTCGTTGTGAAGGGAATACAAGGTTCTGAAGACGAAGAAAAGGCCGCTTTGACGTCGCTTTCGGTTCGTAAGGCTGTTATTTCGGCACGGAAACAAATGCTCGACATGATACTCTCGGTTCGTGTTGACTCTCGACAGACTGTTTCGGCGTATCTGTCAGAAGAGAATGAACTGGCAGAGCGTGTGAGAGGCCTTGTCCAGAATTCCCCCATTGAACGCCCCTCTGTGTTTAACGAAAATGGTGAAGTGCGTGTTTTTGAAATCTTACGTGGAAAACTCGCAGAGCTTATTTTGCCGACAACTATTCCGTTCCAAAGCGGCATTCCTCCAAAAATGGCAACCTCTTTTGAGCAAGATCTTTCTTTTCAGGAAACAGTCCCTGAACCTGTCGGGACCGGAATATCGAGATATACCGGGGTGATTATTGATGCTCGTGGTCTCAAAGTCACTCCCGCGTTAACACCGGTCATTTTTGGACAAGACGGTGTCGGCGTTTATGGGGCTTTCATGGTGAGCAGGGCTGATGCGATCAACAAAGGTGTTGTCAGTTATGTTACAACTCCCAATCCCGTAGTCCTTGAGAAACGTGTCGGTACAAATCCCTTGCTGGTTCCAGCTCTGAGCGTCTATGGATCGTGGCGGACAGATCTTGTGATAGCCTCTCCAATGGCGCGTTTAATCAAAACTATATTGCGCTCGCCCGGTGTTCTTGAGAATTGCCGTGTCGTGGTTGTTTTGGATAGCATCGAGGGGTTGAATGTTGAAGAGGGCGTTTATTCAAGTGATTTGCCTTTAGAGGATCAATAGAAATGTTGAAGATCAGATATTGTTTTTTCATTTTTGCTTTTCTTTTTTGTTTTCAAAGTGGTGCTGCGATGGCTCGAGAGGTGCAGGTTTTTTTGCCTATACAAGAAGATGTCTCCCCAATGGAACTTCGCCAGCAAGCCCTGACTCAAGGTTTTGCTGAAGCTGTTTTAATGGAAGCCCGTGTCATGTTGCCAGCAGAATTGGATGAATCTCGTAGTGATCTTTTCAAAGAGTACCTTTTAACCCGAGTTGAACCGTATATCCAGGGCTATAAAGTGGTTTCATCCCAATCGACAGAAGATGGTGTTATTCTTGATCTTGATGTCAGGATTAATAAAAAACCGTTGCGTGAGGGGCTTAAAAATATGGGGTTGTTTTCAACTGTCATGGCCCCACTGGTCGCGAATGTCGAATGGGCTGCTGACATATCAGAGGAAAATCTCGTTAAATTGCGCGGATTAATGACGCTGACAGGCATTCGAAACACTCAAGGAGTTTTGCCTTCCTTAAAAATAGAAAACGGTCCTGAAGGTACTTTTAAAGGATCTCTTTTTTCGGAGAAGAAAGAATGGGCTTATATTAATAAGGATTTGTCGGTAGTATGGTTTAATCTTTGGGGCAAATATTTTCATCAATCACAGCAAAGCCAGCCCTTAAGAGCGACAAGAAAATTATCCGTTGCAGGCTGGTTCTCTCCGGACGCAGCTTTGGAATTCGACAGGGTTCTCAAGGGCTGGGATTCTGCTGTTCAGGATGTCTCATTGGCAGAATTGAACTTGCAACCCTCCGGGGTTGGTGGGACCTGGGAACTGAGACTCCTTGATGATCAGCGTCTGGAAATGTTGCTTCAGGCGTATTTACCCCAACGGGGTGTGACCTATCAGTTGTCGGGGGATTAGAAGAGGAGGGGAGGAGTGGCTCAAGACGACATATGGACAATTCCCAACATTCTTACCCTAAGCCGGATTCTTTTGACTCCGGTTTTCGTCATGGCGTATACGAGTGAAAATTTTAATTTGGCGTGGATTCTTTTTGCTATAGCGGGATTAACTGATGCTCTAGATGGTTTTTTGGCCCGTATTTGGAATCAACGGACACAGCTCGGTGCCATGCTGGATCCACTGGCGGACAAAGCCCTCTTGGTGACATCTTTTGTTTGCCTTGCCCTCAAGCTTTGGCTGCCAACTTGGTTGGCTGTCCTGGTAGTCAGTCGTGATGTCATCATCATTGGTGGGTTATTTGCCCTGAATCTCTGGGGTGTTGATGTAAAAAATCGTATCCAACCAATCTGGGTTAGTAAGCTGACGACTGTTGTCCAAATATTTTTGATCATTTATGTGATGATTACTCGAACGTTTTCTCTAGAGTTTCCTTTCATACTCAACATAATGGTATGGGTGACAGCCTTTTTGACGATTTGGTCTGGAGGCGCTTATTTAAAGAGAGGATTCGCTTTATTCGAGGAAGTGAATGGAGATTAAAATAAAGCCCGATTGTTGCAACAATCGGGCTTTATTTTAATCAGTGTCGTCTGACATTTGACTAATTTTCCTTTTTATCCTCATTTTTGGGAGTCACATCAATCTCTTCAGGCTCGCTGGAAGCCCGTTTGAAATTGCTGATGGCCTGTCCAATGCCGCCGCCTATTTCAGGCAACTTTTTGGCACCGAAGATGACCAGCACGATAACGAGGATAATCAACAGTTCCCATACTCCAAATCCGCCGATCATATAGAGCCTCCAATAGTAAAAATCTCTGAATTTCGAATGATGAGGTCATACACCTGCGCACAGTTAAGGTCAAGATAATGGACCTTTTTGTCTGATAAAAAAGCGAAGTTTAAAAGCGTTGCTTCAACCTTTACAATTACACCATGGGGCTTTACATCTTGTAAGCGAAACAAGCTGTTGCAATCATCATTCTTGGACGAGAAGGTGAACTGAAGGTGGCGAAATGGCAGAGATCAAACAATTGCCCGGTACTGGGTGCCTACATCATGAAACAGCACGATGTTTCTATCAAGAGCATTTGAACCCAGGGTATTATACCCGGTGGCGATGTCGGGTTCTCGTTCATTGGGGTGATGCCTATGATGATTTTCTCGATAGAGTCGGTGCATTCAAAGTCGATGACTCATCGGTTCCCGATTTGTGGGAGCGGCAATTCCAACGGTTGGCACGCGATGTTTTTCATTGTCTTGACTATACTCATGCCCCCAATAATGACATCCCTCATTGTGTTTATGTTGTTGATGGACTTTGTCTATTGAGCTTGCCAAAGTGCACGGGAAGATGTCGCCATTTCCGCCTTGATCGGAGTCGCCAGTCCATTTGAATCGATTTAAGGAGACGTACTATGCTGTTAGCCTTTCCACATATGCATTCGGAATTTCTTCCCACTGAGCTTGTAGGGAAAGTCTCGACCTTTGACCCCGGGATGGTGGAGCAGGATGTTGAAGGAGGTTTTCGTCCTGGAAATTTACCTCTTGATTCCAAGACTGCTCACACTTTGATTGACGACTGTATTCGGTTTGGCGAACAGTTCAAAGACCCGAGTGAAATGGCATATTTTGGCGTTATGTCCACAGAAGAGTTTTACGAAGGATCCTCTCTGTCCATACGTGCGCAGTTGACTCGTCAGTTTGATGACGGGAAGGGGACGAAAGCCGCAAGGGAAGAAAAAGAGGCTTTTTCAAAGGCTCAGTTTATTCTGTTGTTGGCCTGGTTTTTTGAGGAGCGAATGATTGAACTGAAAAAACTCGAAAGAGGTATCAAGGATTCATGGAAGTCCCTTGATACCACTTTAGGGATGGAAGATGAGGATCGTGTCAACGGTCGTGTGCTTGAATTGAGCGCAACAGAAAGCCACACGGGCGGGCAATTGGATGAGCAGAGAGTTCGTCTTCCATGGCACCGGATTATTGAAGCGCTTCCTCTTTTCTTGCCAGCAGAAGCTATTCTTTTTTGTACTGAGCAGGAAATTTATGCTCACTGGAGGGAATTGGAAATAGATTTCAGTCCCGCACCAAAAGGCATGGAGTTACCAGAGGGGGCTCAAATAGCTTCACAGCCTGTCTGGAGGTTTGCCGGTCGACGTAAGCAGCCGAGCACCCCCTCTCTTTTGTCAGAAGTGACTGTCGCCATAATGGAATAACCTCGGAGATGATCTATGGCGTTGGCCAATCCACTTATGAATGTCAAGCTCCTTGAAGGGCTTAAATGTGTTATATTTGATTGTGATGGGGTTCTTATAGATTCATTACAGGCGAATATTCACTATTATGGAAATATAAAAGAACAATTGGGACTTCCTCCTCTCACTGCTTCAGAAATAAAACATGTTCACATGTTTACGCATAGGGATGCCATCAAACACATCGTTCCTGATGAGCTTTTCGAACAGGCTTGGGAAGTGGTGCGGAATTTTGATTCCAGCAGCTTGACGCAATACATGACGCGATCTGAAGGGGTTCGTGAGTTCCTGTGCTGGTTGCGGGACACAGGATTTAAACTTGCCGTCAATACCAGCCGGGCAGATTCGATGGACTTTATCTTGAAGCTTATGGATCTGGAGGGTTTTTTCTTTCCGGTCATGACTTCCGGGAAATTGGTTTCACCGAAACCTCATCCTGAAGGAATGTTCAAAATTTTGAGAGAGCTGGACATGCAGCCTGAAGAAGTTGCGTATATAGGTGATTCCTTGGTCGATGAAAAAGCTGGGCGTGCATCGGGAGTCCGATTCTGGGCATATAGGAATCAATCTTTGTCCGCTCAGGTTCATATTGAGAGCTTTTGGGATATCAAGGCCGCAATGCAGCGTTGTTATAAGGGATTTGCTCCAAGATTTTAAAACTTGCTTCTTGCAATTTGGTGTGCGAAATTACTCACATTGATACTATTGCAGTGGACTGAAAAATTCACTTATTCTGGAGGTTTCATGGACTTGATTGTCCGCGCTATCGCAACTATTCTTGGTATTGTTCTCAACGCATATTTCTGGATTGTTATCATCTCTGCGTTGCTTTCCTGGGTAAACCCTGACCCATATAATCCTATTGTTCGTTTTTTACGTGGGGTAACGGAACCTGTATTTTACAAAATTCGTAGTGTTGTCCCGTTTGTCGTTGTTGGAGGTTTCGACCTGTCTCCAATCATCGTTATCTTGGCTATCAAGGTGTGCGAGATTGTTGTTGTCGGTAATCTTATGCGCTTAGCCTACTCTTTTGGCTCAGGCTCTCCAATGCTGTGACAGATTCTTTGAGGGACTTCCTTAAGGGGGCCGAAATGACCGTTTCTAAAATTGATCTCCTCAACAAACAGTTTTCTCGTAGGATGTTTGGGTATTCTCGCATTGAGGTTGACCAGTTCATGCTGGAATTGGCTGAAGTGCTTGGAAATGCTGCAGATAGGCGTAAGAATCTTAAACGGAAGATTCGTCAGCTTGAACACTCTGTAAAGGAGTATCGGCAACGCGACGAGACCTTGCGTGATACTTTGGTGAGCACCCAAAAGATGGTTGATGACTTAAAGGTATCAGCAAGTAAGGAAGCGCAATTGATCATGGATGAGGCGCGGGCAAAGGCCGATGCAACTGTGCAGAAAGGGCATAATCGGCTGGCGCAAATTCATGAAGAGATAGAGGCTTTGAAAAGGCAGAGAAGTCGCTTTGAGATAGAATTAAAAGGACTGCTTAAGTCGCATTTGGAAATGGTGGAATTGAGCGAACCGGGAAGAGACCAAGTCGAAGAGTTGGAGTCCAAGTTGAAATACTTAAAAAAAGTTGACTAAAGTCTTTGGCGTGTTTTCAAATGGAATTGTCAGTAAAAGTAATAAGATTTATTTTTTCGCTTCGGAGCAAATTCCTCTTGCTGTGGGGAAAGCAGAAGGTGTTGAAGAACAGCTATGCCGGCTGTAGGCAATAGAGGGATAGGGAACTCAGGAGCTTTGAGTAATCGATTATTGAACCGGAATTGGATGGGATTGTCCGGTTCGTCAAATCAAAGCGAAAATTGGTTATCAATAATGCGGGAGTGGTTGATTTCAGTGCCTTTCTGACTTTGATCAAACGCAACAACCAGTAACAAAGGAGCGGTACATGGAAGCCAATGACATTGAACTCATTGTGAAGCATGAGGGAGAAGACGCCGAATTGAAGGCTCTATGGGATCAGCACATTGTATACGAAAAATTGTTAGATAAGATTGAGTCGAAATCCTATCATTCCCCTACGGAAATTCAGGAAATGAAAGAACTCAAGAAGAAAAAGTTGGCAGGTAAGACTCAGTTACAGACCCTGCTTGACAAATATAGAGGAGAGGAGGCTTAAGATGAAATTGACCGGGGCCCAGATGCTACTCAAGTGTCTGGAAGAGGAAGGAGTTGATGTCATGTTCGGATTCCCGGGTGGAGCCGTCATAGACATCTATGATGAGATACCCAATTCATCCGTTGAGCATATTCTAGTGCGCCATGAACAAGGTGCTATCCATGCTGCGGATGGATATGCCCGGGCTACAGGCCAGGTCGGGGTATGCCTAGTCACCTCCGGCCCCGGTGCCACCAATACTGTAACCGGCATTGCTACGGCATATGCTGATTCCATTCCGGTGGTCATCTTTACAGGACAGGTCCCACGTCCTCTAATCGGTAATGATGCTTTTCAGGAAGTTGATATTGTCGGTATCACCAGGCCGTGTACAAAGCATAATTATCTGGTTCAGGATATTGAAGAACTTGCCGCGACGGTCAAGCAGGCCTTTTATCTCGCCCGCTCTGGCCGTCCCGGCCCTGTCCTTGTTGACGTACCTAAAGACGTGCAGAGTCAGATCGCGGAATTTCACTATCCAGAAAAAGTGGAGATGCGCAGCTATAATCCGACGAGTAAGCCTCATGTTGGGCAAGTCCGCAAGGTTGTCAAACTGCTGAAGAATGCAAAGAGGCCGTTGATTTATTCAGGTGGGGGAGTTGTCACTTCCGGAAGTCACGAAGAATTGACATGGCTGGCAAAAGAGCTGCACATTCCAGTGACTTCTACTCTGATGGGTTTGGGAGCATTTCCTGGTAATGACGATATGTTTCTGGGAATGCTTGGTATGCATGGAACGTATGCAGCGAATATGGCGGTGAACAATTGTGATCTACTTTTGGCTGTGGGGGCTCGATTTGATGACCGAGTAACCGGCAAGGTTGATACCTTTGCTCCCAAGGCAACGATTGTTCATATTGATATTGACCCAACATCAATTCAAAAAAATGTCTCGGTCCATGTTCCTCTTGTCGCTGATTGTAAGTCAGCATTGTCTGCACTGAAAAAAGAGACTCGGGCAACTCAGGATGAGTTTGATTGGGCTGCGGATCACAAGGAGTGGGTTGATCAAGTACTTGCATGGAGTGCGCAGCACCCTCTGACTTATGCGGATGATGCTGAATCCATCAAACCGCAATATGTCGTTGAGAAAATCTACGAGATAACTCAGGGCGATGCTATTATCGCCACAGAGGTCGGGCAAAATCAGATGTGGGCTGCTCAGTTTTTCAAGTATACAAAGCCCAATACTTTGCTGACATCTGGCGGGCTCGGAACCATGGGGTACGGTTTTCCCGCAGCCATGGGGGCGCAAAGGGCTTTCCCTGATAAGCTTGTGATCGACATCGCTGGAGATGGATCTATACAGATGTGTATTCAGGAAATGATGACGGTGGTCTGTAATAAGCTTCCCGTTAAGATCGTCATTCTCAATAATGGTTACCTTGGAATGGTTCGTCAATGGCAGGAGCTGTTCTATGACAAAAATTATTGTGAGACCTGCATGGATGCTCAACCTGATTTTGTTAAACTTGCAGAGGCCTATGGAGCTGCTGGTTATCGTGTAACTGAGAAAAATGCCGTAGAATCCACGCTTCGTGAAGCTTTTGCAATTGATAAGCCTGTCATTGTCGATATACGGGTTGCTCGGGAAGAAAATGTCTACCCAATGGTCCCGGCTGGTGCCTCGTTGACCGAGATGTTGCTGGTGTAGGGAGAATGATGATGAATAAACATACACTTTCTGTCGTAGTTGAAAATGAACCGGGTGTGTTATCTAGAGTTGCTGGGCTTTTTAGTGGCCGCGGCTTTAATATCTATTCCTTAAATGTCGCCCCCACTCTTGAAAAAGGTGTTTCACTCATGACAATCGTTGCTGAAGGTGACGATGGCATAATTGAACAGATCGTTAAACAACTACGCAAGTTAGTTCCTACCATAAAAGTCAAGGATCTCACGGAACTTCAATCTGTTGAGCGGGAGATGGTTCTGCTCAAGGTTAATGCCGAAGATTCGAAACGAGCTGAAATTCTCCGTATTGTTGACATCTTCAGGTGTAAGGTTGTAGATGTCAGCCCCGATGAGGTGACTATTGAGGTCACTGGTGATCAGGGAAAAATCTCTGCGCTGGTGAATCTGCTCAGCCGTTTCGGAATCAAAGAGATCGCCCGCACCGGGAATGTTGCCATGCAGCGTTCCATGCAGATCGACCTATAATTCGCAATCAAGCGATTTACCGGGCCAAGGGAGATTCCCTTTGCCCGGATTTTTCGCATGTTTATATAATTCAGGAAATTGCGGCCATACGTGGCGTAAAATATGAGGAGAATCCCCCATGAAAGTTTATTACGAGAATGATGCAGATCTGAGCTTGCTGAAAAACAAAACCGTAGCGGTAGTCGGCTACGGCAGCCAGGGCCATGCCCATGCACAGAACCTCCGCGACTCCGGCGTTAACGTTATTGTTGCACAGCGTCCTGGTGGCCCCAACTACGATCTTGCCAAGGAACACGGCTTTGAGCCGATGTCCGTGGCCGATGCAGCCAAGCAGGCTGATCTCATAATGATCCTGCTGCCTGATCAGTATCAGGCTGATGTTTTTGCCGCAGATATTCTTCCTCACCTCGAAGAAGGCAATGTGATTGCTTTCGGCCATGGCTTCAATGTTCATTTCCAGCAGATTACTCCTCCGAAGGGTGTCGATTGTATCATGATTGCCCCTAAAGGTCCGGGACACCTGGTTCGTCGTACTTACACTGAAGGTGGAGCCGTTCCTTGTTTGGCTGCTGTGGCAGTGGATGCTTCCGGTAAGGCTATGGATATTGCTTTGGCATACGCTAAGGGTATCGGTGGCACGCGTTCAGGTGTTATTGAAACAACATTCAAGGAAGAAACTGAGACAGATTTGTTTGGTGAACAGGCTGTCTTGTGTGGTGGACTGACCGAGTTGTGTAAAGCTGGTTTTGAAACATTGGTTGAAGCCGGATATCAGCCTGAAGTTGCTTATTTCGAATGCCTGCACGAATTGAAATTGATCATTGACCTGATGTATGAAGGCGGCATGGCCAAGATGCGGTATTCCATTTCTGACACAGCAGAATTTGGTGATTATGTCACTGGTCCTCGCATTATCACAGAGGAAACCCGTGAAGAGATGCGTCGTGTCCTGAAGGATATTCAGACTGGTGCATTTGCGCGTGATTTCATTTTGGATAACAAAGCTGGCCAGGTTGGTTTAAAGACCATGCGTCGCATGGGGGCAGAGTCCCAGATCGAAGAAGTCGGTGGACGTCTTCGTGAAATGATGAGCTGGTTGGAAAAATAGATTCTCAAAAGAACACTAAAAATGAAGGGCGGCCCATGAATGGGCCGTCCTTTTTTGTATGAGGTGCTCCTATGGCTGGTGAAATGAAAGCTGTAATTTCGTGCGAGTTTATCACTCAGCTCGCTGCTGAAATCAAGATGCATTTACCCGAATTCCCTTCTGAGGATTATACACAATCTGTTTGCGGAGAATCCTGGAAATCCTTGGAACTCAAAGAGAGATTGAGAAAAGGGGCAGCCATCCTTGGGCAACTCTTTCCATGTGATTATGCTGAATCGATTGAGGTGCTTAAATTGGTTGCACCGAGTTATAATGGATTGCAGTCCTTACTCTTTCCTGAATATGTGGAACAATTTGGTCTGGGAAACTGGGATATATCAATGGATGCCCTCGCGTTTTTCACGCCCCTGGGGAGTGCTGAGTTTGCTGTGCGTCCATTTATCCGATTGGATCAAGAAAGAATGACGCGTCAATTGCTTCTTTGGTCGGAAAGCGATGATATGCATTTAAGACGCCTTGCTTCCGAGGGCTGTCGTCCTCGATTGCCTTGGGCTTCTCCCTTACGCAGATTTATTAAAAATCCAGACCCCATTATCCCCATACTGACACAGCTCAAGAGTGACCCAGAAGAATACGTTCGTCGCAGTGTCGCCAATAATCTCAACGACATATCAAAGGATCATTCTGCTCGTGTCCTGGAGCTTGGTTCACAGTGGATCGGTTTTTCGATTGAAGTTGAAAAAGTTGTTAAACATGGTTTGAGAACATTGTTGAAAAAAGGGCATACAGACGCTTTGCGATTGTTTGGTTTTGGTGACCCAAAGGATATCTGTATAGAGAATTTTCGATTACCTGGGCAGACGATTTCGATAGGAACGACACAGGCAATCCAATTTGACGTTGTCTATTCCGGGGTGTCACCAGTTAAAGTTCGACTCGAATATGCAATCGATTATCGCAAAGCGAATGGGAGTACATCCAGAAAAGTCTTTCAAGCTGGTGAGTCGTTTTTTAAACACGGTAAATCTCAGATTGAAAGGAAGCAGTCCTTCAAACAAATGACAACTCGGAAGCATTATCCAGGAAACCATGCAATTTCGATCCTGGTCAATGGCTGTGAGAAGGCTCATATCTCATTTATTTTGTTACCAGAATAATCACACCTTAAAAGAACGTTTTTTTGTCACATAAAAAGCTCTCTTTTTTGGTTGACCCAAATGATTATCAGCTATAATTGAGCGTCCTTCATTCTGAATTGAGAGGGATAGCAATGACAACAGAAGTTCTATTTCTTGGGTCGATGATATTTTTGGCAGAGGTTGCAGTTTTAACACTCGGCACGGTCAGAACCATGGTAACGGTTTTGGGTGAGTCTCGAGCAGCATTTTGTCTAGGATGTTTGGAAATGCTTCTTTGGGTTTTTGGAACTTCAACAGTTATGCTCAAAGTTGGTGAAGAACCCTTTCTGGGCGTTTGTTATGCCGTTGGCTTTGCTTGTGGCAATGTCGTTGGCATTATTGCTGAGAAAAAACTTGCACTGGGTAATGTCGTGGTTCGTATTATCAGTGCATGGCGAGGGACGGAAATCGCACACGCCATCCGAGATGCCGGGTTTATGATCACTACTGTGGCAGGTGAAGGGTCTCAGGGAGCTGTGACTGTTCAGTTTGTCGTCTGTAAGCGAAAAGATATGAATCAGGTTTTGGCTATTGCACGCAGCCTTGATCATGATCTTTTTTACACTTTTGAAACCGCAGGTGGGGCGAGTGAGGTACATAGCCCCAGTGAGAGCCGAGTTTCAAAAGTTTTACGTCCGATAAAACGTCTTGTTCCGATACAATAAAGGGAGCTCCAGAGCGTGGACTTCGGGGGGGCTTTCTCGTATACGAATTGATAGGTTTGGTGGCCGTTCGTTAATTCAATACAAGCTATCCATAAATTCCTTGAGTGATGAGTAAAGCAGATTTGCTTCTCTGCAAAAGCGTGTGATCTTATATTTCCTCAATTTAACTGAAAAAGCTTTTCTACAACAAGATTTTCTAGCGGATACTCCATGGCTGAGATGTCTGGTGTGAACGGAGAGTTTGAGGGCAGGAAGAGTCATTAAGGAAGTAATGCCGTGATGCCTAATCACTAACTTTGTGCCATCTGTTGTGGATATCCAATCGATCACGTGATTCTCACCTCACGTATCGAGAATTACCAATCTCAATCACACTGACCCGTTCAAGGTTTGGGTTTTATATCGATAACCGGTGTGCCATCGAGCACTTCCAGGGGTTCGATAGTCAGGGTTGTCCCTTTTATCGAAACAAGTGTGACACGATGCAAGCCTACTGGGTTAGGGCGAAAAGGGGACCGTGTTGTAAAGACCCCGCGCAGGGGGCGTTTCTTGTCGCCACGAGGATGTACTTTAAGAACGTCTCTTTCTGCTTGGTGAAGCCAGGTGAGTAATTCTAGCTGTGCTCCTGCCTGCATTGAGTCCAGCCCTTCAGCGTAGAGTGGATCGATTTCGATTGTTGCCTGAACAGCCCCAGGGGCGTCTTCCATTTTGGGAGCAGTGCTCAGATCTTTGATTGATGATCGGACCACTCCAATAATGACAAGTTCTTTATTCATGAGGTCTCCGTTTTTGTAAAATGGTCGAACCCAGATCCTGTAAAAGGATTACCATTGACAATAATACCGGGAGCTTTGGTCACAGTACCGATACGCGAGAAGCCTGGTACTGATTCTGCTTTACCCAATTCAAAAGGAGAGACGGCCCCGAGAAGGGCATAGTCTTCACCCCCTATAAGGGTGAATGAAATCGGGTCATGCTGAATTATTTCGGAAAATTTTTTGATATCGTTATTTAAACTGTCTTCTTTGATCTCTAGCTCAGCACCGGAGTCCGCTCCGAGGAATCTGGGGAGGTCCTGAGCCAAACCATCCGAGATATCCATGAGTCCTTTAACCCCAGCAGCGTTAAGAAGTGTGCCTATTAGTACCTTGGGTTTAGGTCTCAAGTGAGCCATCACAGCCGCCGGGAAAAGCGTCCGGGCTTTCTCTCCATATTTTTCAAGAGCCAGAAGCCCTGTACGCGCCAAGCCGAGGTCTCCTATTGTGAAAAGAATATCTCCGGTATGGCAATTACCTCGGGTTATGAACCCTGTAGAGCCGCCTATACCGAAGATGGTAATGGAGATCATCAGTTTGTCTCCTCGACTTAAATCACCACCGGCCAAGACTATATCGTTTTGTTTGGCCAAAATAGCCATGGATTTGAAAAAATCCTTCCAAAAATCATTTTTGAGCGTAGGGGGAGCAACTATATTCATTGTAAATGCGATTGGCTTGGCCCCCATTGCGGCTATATCACTAATATTAACCGCAAGGGCCTTGTATCCGATATCTTCCGGAGAAAAGTAAGCCTGTCGAAAATGAATGTCTTCGATAAAAAGATCGGAGGAGACACAAAGGTCTTTATTTCCCGTTAATACGGCACAGTCATCACCGCGTCCCAGTTTAATAAAATCGTGATCACATGGGAAAAAAGAATCTATAAGTTCAAGGAATGTCTGTTCGCTCTTCATTTTAGTCTCTTAAGGAGTTAGATCATTTCAATATAGTCGCCGATGATTGTCTTTATACCAAAGCCTGGGAAGTTTATCTTGAATTTATTAGGCTCTGGTTGAGCAATAATTTTGCCTTTGCCAAAGATTTTATGTTTGCAGAATCCCAATTTGACAGTATTTTTTTTGTTTTTCGTGTCCGTATTACTCTCTGTGTGAGTTTGCTGGCGCGTTGTTCCTAACTGTGGATGAGTTTCAGGCCGAGTTCTTTTTTCCATGCCTCCACCGTATGATTCGTTGAGACGTTCAAAAGTCTCATTAGGCAATTCAAGGATAAATGGACTGGGCAATGTAGGGTCAGACATCCCACTGGCTCGATTGTAGACCGAACTTGGCACAAAGAGTTTAAGACAATCTTTTGCACGAGTGCACGCCACATACATCAGCCGACGCTCCTCTTCCAAGTCTTCAGCTCGTTGCATGGCCTTTCGAGATGGAAAGCGATCTTCAACCAAATCTATGATGATCACAGCTTTCCACTCTAGGCCTTTTGCAGAGTGAACAGTTGAAAGGACTACTGAATTCTCTTTGCGTTTCTCGTCCTCGGGATCTCCATTGAGGCTGAGATCTCCCAGAAACTGTTCCATATCAGAATAACTGACTGCAATTTGGCTTAATTGTTCAAGCCCTGCTTGGCGTTTTGGATAATCATCCGGGTATTTTTCAATAAGGATTGGCTGGTAGAAAGACATTATTCGCTCAAGAAGCATGGAGGGTTTCGGTGTCAGTCCTCTCAGGGTATTGAGTTCATTAAAAAGTGCTCGTAAATCTTCATGCTTTTTTGTGATTGTCGTGAGATATTTTGAATCACCAGAGTGCATAGCTTTGTAAATTTTCGCGACAGTTTTGGGGCCTACCCCCTTAATATGGTCCATAGCTCGCTGCCAGGCGAGAAGATCGTGTGGATTAAGAACGAGTCTGAGGTAGGAAAGAACATCTTTGACATGGGCTGCCTCATGGAAGCGAATACCACCAAATTTTTGATAATCAATGCCTATTCTGGTCAATGCCACTTCAAGTGGAAAAGATTGGTACCCTGCACGAAAAAGAACTGCGATTTCATGTAACATATATTTTCGTTGCAAGGTCAGAATTTGGTCAACAACCAGGCGTGCCTGACTTTGATCACTGAGAGGATAGACCACTTCAGGCAGTTTGTCGCTTTTAAGGTCAGAGTATAGATGTTTGTCGAATTTTGTCGCTGCCCCGGCCAGAATCTCATTTGTCAGGTCAAGAATGGGCTGTACAGATCGATAATTTTTTTCAAGCCGAATAATCTTGGTCCCTTCGAATATTTTGGGAAAATCGAGAATATTGGCTATGTTCGCCCCTCGAAAAGCGTAGATTGACTGGGCGTCATCACCAACGGCCATCACATTGCCCTTACTTCCAGCCAAGTGCTTGACGATTCGAGCCTGAACCAGGTTAGTATCTTGGTATTCATCAACCATGATATAGCGGTAACGTGTTTGAAGTTGGTTTCTGAGTGGGGCATTCTCTTCAAGTAGTTGATCAAGCAAAAAAAGAAGATCATCATAATCCATGAGGGCATGTTCTCGCTTGAATTGTGCATACCCATTGGAAATTTCATTTATATCATCAAGATACGGACTGAGGTGGTAGGCTTCCCGTTCCATGATGATTTCTATGGGAAGCTCTTTATTTCTGGATTTGGTGATCATATCCAGTAAGGTGCTCTTCCTGGGGTATGAACGGTCTCCTTTGCCGAGTTTGAAAACATCTTTAACTTCCTTGCAGATATTTTCGCTGTCAGCTCTATCCATTAGGGTAAACCCATTGTTGAAACCGATATCGGCAGCGTTGCGCCTCAATGTTGCATACGCAAAGGAATGAAATGTTCCGCCACTGGTCCCTGTCAGGGGTCTGCCAAGGATGACTTCAGCTCGGGCAAGCATTTCTTGCGCAGCCTTTTTGGTAAAGGTAAGAAGTAAAATTTGAGCGGGGTCAATGCCGGACTCAACGAGATGCGCCAATCTGTATACAATTGTTCTGGTTTTGCCGGAACCAGCTCCGGCAATAACCAGTACCGGGCCCTCTGTGGTTTGTACGGCTTCCCGTTGTGCATCATTCAATTCAGTTTCAAAATCAATGCTCATTGATCAACTATCCGCAATGTTGAAATATTCAAGTATGGTTTGTCCCGTGTCGCGCATTCGGGCCGGTTTTGAGCCTTGGCTGTCGTAGAAGATAGCTCCTTCAACCGTGTGTGTTCCTGTTCTGCCATGGAACCCGAAAAGATTGGTTCTGTCGAATTTTGCCTTAAGATCAAAACCTGGATACGCTTGGCAGATCAAGTCTGGAACCTCTGCAGACTGTGTTCCTGGATAAAGTTCAGGGCCCATATGAACATCAGCCATTACTTTCTCTCCGTTCAAAGTCAAATCGAGCAGACCTTTCCTGATGACTCGTATCAAGTCTTTTTTTTCTGAGGGCATTACCTGACCTCGAGCAAATCGATTCTTCTGGTGAATGTATATCCGACCTGGATCAAGTGCAAAAGCTTTACTTTCGTCCCCTATGACAGTGGCATCCCATTCGTCTTGGGGAGTTCCTTGATATGTCAGGTCTCCGTTTTGAGCCAACCATGTATTGACACACACTTCTGTTTTCAATTCGGTAAAACCATGGTCCGCTAAAACGAGTAAACGCTTCGGGGCGGGGAGGCTGTCATATTTCTTGAGGAAGAGCCCTAATGCATGATCCCATTCGGCGAGAAATTGCATGCATTTGACATGAAGGGGATGGCTTTCCGACAAGACTGCATCCATAAAAAAGTGAAAGAGTCGATCTGTCTCAGTGAAAACATGGACAAAAAGATCCCATGCCAAATCAGGCCACATTAAATCAAGCGCTTTCAGGCGGGAGTGAAGAGTTTGTCTCAATTCACGCAAAAGATATTCCAGATCGGTTGCGCCCCTATTCGTGTCAGCTTCAAGTTTATATTCATAGTCGTGAAGCTTGTCTGCAAGAAAAGGCGGATAAACAGCATCAGGAAGAGAGTGTGCAACAAAACCGGCTACGAGCATGCCCCGTATTGGCTGGGCTGGGTACATATTGGGCAGGTTTATGATTCTTGATATGAAATCATGTTTGCCAAGTGTATCAAAAAGTGTTGGGCATTGAATTTGTCTGCTGTCGGTTATGCTGAGTTCATATGTCTGCGTATTCATGGTAGAGAAACCGAATACTCCATGATCTTCAGGACCTTTTCCTGTAAAAAATGATGTCCAATTCACAGGTGAAAGCTCTGGAATTTCCGCTTTTACTGTGGTTGCTTCGGATGCAATACGACCAATATTGGGTAAGATATGTCCAATTTTTTGGGCAAGCGAAAGCGGCAAGCCGTCAAGCCCAAGGACGACAAGCCGCTTTCTCGATTTTTCTGAAGAAAGAAGTATGGACATGAGATGATCAAGACACGATTGCTTCAAACTTCTTGAGGAAGAACGATGGATTGTAAGAAAGTTTGGCTTTTCTCAGCCCCTCATCTCCCAAGTCCTGCTCTCTATTTACATTGGTAAAGGTATCAGCATCATTTTTGAGAAACATTTGATTAATTGCTTGGTAGACTCCTTTGTGCCGAATATCTCCTTTCTCGAAATGAATGACAATGGAGTCATCGCATAAAGGTTCTGCTACTGTGTACGCAATCACTTTACCATCTACCCGTAAAGTAGCTCCCATAAGCCCTTTTATTTGATCAAAATTGAGCATCACACGAGTAATGGCATGATTCTCGGCTTTGATAGCTTCAGAGGGATTGTTTTCTTCATACCATTTATACCATTCATCTTGCATTTCTAAAACTTCCTCAACGCATTCCGGTCGCATGGATTCATATTGGAAATTAGAGTTTTTAATAAATTGGTTAAGAAGATTTTTCTTTTTATGAAATTTTTTCCCTTTGAGAGCGATTAGTTCTTCAACTGAATAGATGTAATCCCAGTGCCCTCTGTTCTCTGTGAGCTTGATTGCGGAGCCATAGGCTTTTTCCCAGTGATTGGCGAGGGCTTCGGGAACACGGGTGAAACGTTGGGCTTCTTTCATAATTGAGCAGTCAACCCAGGCGTATTTGTCCCAGGGGCCAACAGGGGCCCAGTAAATGACTTCCGGGCGAGTTTGGCGAATGAAGCATAAGTCCTTATGAAATGCCCATTCGAGTCCATAGTGTTCTGCCCATCCAAAAATATTGGCAAAGGAAAAATCACTGGTCATTAGTTGAGGACAGCCAGTCATGGCGATATGGTAATCATCCTGTCTGTCCAAGCTTATGGGGCCAAAATCGAGTGTCATGCAGATTCCTTGTGTGCTGCACTGGTACGATTGCCATTCCGATTTTTAATCATAGCGAATCGTTGCCAGTTCTTGAAGGTGTAAAAATACACCAGGGTCAGGGATTGAACAATTTGGGAGCAGAACATGGCAATCCAGATTCCTTCGGCATCTTGCATCCAAAGGTGTCCCAACCCGTAAGCGAGTGGGAGACGGATAAACCAACTGGCGCATCCCATAATAAGCAAATTGTATAAAGTCGCACCTGCGCCATTGAACGCGCCCGCTAAAATCATACTGGTCAGAGTGAATGGAATAGCGAGTATATTCCATTTGAGATACGTGATGGCTTCTTGGGCAACAGCGGGGTCGCGTGTCAGTATATTCACGCAGGGAGTGATGAACTGCCAGAAGATAATGGAAAACAATGTAATTGAAATCAATCCAAGAAAGAGGATTCTGTAACCACATTTTTTTGCTTCTTCAGGCTGTCTCGCTCCGAGATAGTGGCCGATAAGAATTCCGGCTGTCATGTTGAAAGCAAATGCAGGTAAAAACAACAATGCCTCTATTCGTAAACCTATAGCCATGCCAGCGAGAGCATTGACAGCATTCCAGGGAAGAGCTGCTGTTATTGCGTAAAGGACAAGGTAGCCAGAGTGCCATACGATTTGCATCAGTCCTGAAGGCCATGAAACCTTGGCAAGGTAGGGGAGCGCTCTTTTTATCCAGCGCAGTGGTGGAAAACTTTTGAATTTAAGGACTCCCTGGCGTGCCAATATGAATATATTAAGCAAGGCTCCTGCCGTAACAGAGCCAAAGGTTGCCCATGCGAGTCCTTTAAAACCTATATCCGGCATACCAAACCAACCAAGGCCGAGGCCAAGATCGAGAAAAGTATTCATCAGAGTGACAAGAATCATTGAATAAAGTGGGTATATGACTTGTTTTCGTGCTCTGAAAATCGCATTCGTAATGAGGAGTATATAATATGATGGTAGCAGAATGAGATAGACCGCAAGAAAATATTCAGTCACTGGCCGCATGGTGGGTGGAACCTGAAGTGCTGTGACAAGAAAGTCTTTAAGCGGAAGACCGAAGAGAAGGAAAATACCGCCGAAGATTGCCGCGAGAATGAGAGAAAGACCCACATAGCGTTCAACACGTTTGTAGAGACCTGCTCCCAAAGATTGGCTGATAGCTGCGACTGATCCGTTTGCCACGGCCATGGCAATGACTAACAGGAAGAAAAGTGATTGGGATATGATTCCTAACGACGCCTGTACTTCTCGGTTAATGTACCCAGCGACCCAGACATCAGCCAAGCCGATACAGAAATGGAAGACCATCATAATGAGTTGAGGCCATGCCAAATGCCATATCGTGCGGTATGGGGCCCGCTTCATATCAATTGCAGTATTTTGTTCAGACATTCTTAGGGGGGATAAAGATTATTGGCAGACCTTACTCAAGGGTTGTAGCTGAATAATAGGTCTTCATTTTGCTTTGCCAAGGGGGAATGATTATTTTCTTGGAACTCTTTCGAGAGCTTCAAGATTTCTATCAATATGGAGCCTAGATTGCATGGATGATTTCGTCCATGAAAGTTGTCAAATAGGATTTTTGAGAGGGCATCCCAGCTTAATGCTCGGCTGGATGAATAGAGATAAATCGTTGAAACTAGTGCTGGTGAGGCATATCGCCTTCTTCGTGGACATGTGTATGTGTATGGGGCTTAAGTTCGCCCGGTTGGATTTTCCCATTACGCATCGCAACGAATGTATCTGTTGTGGCCGCAAGAAAATCTGGTTCATGTGATACCACGAGACGGGCCATATCAAGACCGTTCAATATTTCGATGAGTCTTTTCTTGGCTTCAGGGGAAAGGCCTGTTGTCGGCTCGTCCAGTATGAGTACCTCTGGCTCCATGGAGAGTATGGTCGCTAGGGCAACAAGTTTTTTTTCTCCTCCTGATAATCTGTATGGGACACGGTTCTCAAAGCCCGCCAGTCCAACTCGGTTGAGAGCTTCGATAGCTTTTTCCCGTGCTTGATCCTTCGTCAAGCCTTGATTCAGTGGGCCAAAGGCGACGTCATCCAGAACTGTTGGACAGAAAAGTTGATCATCAGAGTTTTGGAAGAGAAATCCAATTTTTAGACGTGCCTGAGCAAATTTATGATCAGAGTCGATAGGGCGTTCAAAAAGAGAAATAGTGCCGTTCTGGGGTCGTATCAAGCCCATGAGAATATGAAGCATTGTTGTTTTCCCAGCACCGTTTGGTCCGAATAATCCTATCTTTTCCCCCTCATGGAGATGAAAGTTAAGACCGGTTAAAGCATTTTTTCTTCCAGGAAATGCATAAATGACTTCACTGAGTTCAATGACTTTTTTGCTCACAATAATATTCCCTTGAAAGTTTCGATAGCTAAGATGCAACTGACTGCTATGAGACTTATTATTACGAAGAGGGAGTCTCTGGTCGAGGTTCTTGATATGGAAAGTGTATAAAATTGTCCCTTGAATCCACGACATTTCATGGCATTATGCACCCGTTCGGCTCGGTCCCAGCTTTTAATCAGAAGCATACCCACCAGCCATGCGTATGTTTTATAAGTATGGCTGGTCGTTGTCGGCTTAAAGCCTCGCGCAGTCATTGCTTGGCGCATGAGAATGTATTCATGATGAATAACGAAGATGTAGCGGTAGGTGAAAAGCAATATATGGCAGAGCTTATTGGGAACTCGGAGTCTTTGAAGTGCTGGGCCGAGGTCCTGAATTTTGATTGTACCCAACAAAGCCATTAATATCAGTACAATTGCATTTGATTTCAGAGTGATCAAGGTTGAAAGTTTAAGACCTTCTGCGGTGATCACTATGGGGCCAATGTGAAAAGCTGGAGTCCCAGGGGTGGTTATGGGGACAAGTAGCCAGAGGAAAAGGATAAAAGTATTCACAATTATGAGGCGTTTTGCCACGAGGCTGATAGTTAATCTGGCGACCATCATAAAAACAATACCACAAATTAAAGCTGTGAGAGCTTGTAATGGCGATTGAACGAGCGCAGTCGGTATCGAAAGCAGGCTTGCACAAATGATTCGAATACGCGGGTCCAATCTATGAATGGGAGACTGACCGGATTCGAAATTCGTTCCTATGATCGTCATGAATAAACCTCACTTCCCTCATTGCACAGGATTGTTTGGATTTCAGGGCGTAGTACAAAAGGAAAAATCGTGCAACTCAGATAAAAGGGGCTTTCAGAGGAGTATAGCTATACAGTCAGTCCAACCTCTGGGGCAATTTTTTTGATGGAATCAAGAGCTATCTGCAAAAAATCTCCAAGCTCCAACCCAATTTCATTACACTCTCGAATACAGTCTCGGCTAACACTTGCGGCAAAAGCTTTATCTTTCATCTTTTTCTTGAGGCTTTTTGTCTTCATACCCTCAATTTTCGTCGGACGGACAAGAGCTCCAGCGTGGATGAGACCAGTGACAGTCTCACCGCAACGAAGGGCGTGATCAAAAAGGGTGTTGGGGGCTTCAGCCCCATTCATTTCAGAAGCATGTCGCTTAATAGCGTTCAGAGCATCTTCCGGGAGCTTTCCATGGAGAAGCTCAGTCGAGTGTATTCCATGTTTGGCGGGGTTTTCTTTTGTTGTGGCATAGTCCAGGTCATGAAGAAGTCCAGTTATTCCCCAAAGTTCTTCATCTTGACCGAGATGGTTGGCCAGTCCTCGCATCACTGCTTCAGATTCAAGAGCATGGTTGATTAAGCTTTCATCAATGTTCTGTTGGCGAAGTAATTCCAGTGCGTCGAGACGTGAGATCATTTGATTCTCCTCTTTGGCTATCTTGGTTGAATGGGCTTACAAGATTAGAATAATGAGCCTCTTGTCCCGTGTATAGAGACAGATTATTACAAAATAGAGGTAACAGATAAGTTAGTCTAACCAACATGCAGTTTGGATTTGGGAATCCACATTCTTCAATTCAGGTTTTATTACAGCACATTTTTCAAAAGCATAAGGGCAGCGAGGATGAAAAGGACACCCTCTAGGAGGGGCTAAGGGGCTTGGGAGATCTCCATTCAAGAGAATCTGTTGTGATTGCGCTTCGGGGTCTGGCGCTAGAACTGCAGAGAGGAGAGCCTGCGTATAAGGATGTCGAGGAAATTCAAAGAGAATTTGAGCAGGGCCAACTTCCATGATTCTTCCCAAATACATGACAGCGACTTGATCTGCAATGTGACTGATCACTGAAAGATCATGTGAAATGAAGACATATGTCAACTTGAATTGTGTCTGAATGTCTTTAAGCAGTGTCAAAATTTGAGCCTGTACGGAAACATCTAGAGCCGAAACAGGTTCATCGCAAACAATAAGGTTAGGATTGAGGGCGAGGGCGCGGGCTATGGCTATTCTTTGCCTCTGCCCACCTGAAAATTCATGTGGATATCGCTGAGCATGCTCTGGAAGAAGACCAACCAGTTTGAGCGTCTCGTTTACTTTGAGAATTCTGTCTTTCGGGGAGCCAATATGGTGGATATCGAGTCCTTCCCGGATGATCGCGCCAACTTTATGGCGGGGATTGAGTGAGGAATACGGATCTTGGAAGATCATCTGTATTTTCCGGCGAAGTTTCTTTTCATCCCAGGAATTAATTGTTTTATCTTCGAAACGAATTTCGCCAGCAGTTAATTTCTCCAGGCCCATAATGCATTTGGCTAATGTAGATTTCCCACAGCCGGATTCTCCTACCAGCCCAAGAGTTTTTCCTTTCTCAACTGATAAATTGATATTATCCACTGCCCTGAGTTCTCCAGATTGAAGTCCTAACAAGCCACTGGTTATCTTAAAGGATTTATGAGTATTAGTAAGCTCAAGTAAAGCCATTGAAGGAATCTCCTAATCGTAAAGCCAGCAACGAACGAGATGACCTTGTTCCAATTCTGCAAGAGGAGGAATTTGCTGGGAGCATTTTGTGTAAGCTTTCGGACACCTGGGGTGGAAGCGGCACCCCTTGGGAAGATTGAAAATACTTGGTACAATGCCTCTAATAGGATGTAGTCTTGATGTGTCTCCCATAACAGGAGTCGAGGAAAGAAGTCCTTGAGTATATGGATGAAGAGGATTTTTGAAGATACTCCTAACCGAAGAGAGTTCAACTATTTTACCGGAATACATCACTGCTACTCGCTGTGCCATCCGTGCGACAACACCAAGATCGTGGGTTATGAGTAGAAGAGAGCCATTCATGCGGGCTTTAAGATTGTTCATGAGATCAAGAATCTGCGCTTGGATCGTTACATCAAGTGCTGTGGTTGGCTCATCAGCAACAAGTATTTCTGGGTTGCACGCCAATGCCATTGCAATCATGACCCTTTGTCTCATTCCACCTGAGAGTTCATGAGGATACGTCTTGGCAACTTGAGAGGCGTTGGGAATACCGACCAAGGCGAGTGATTCGATTGATTTTTCCAATGCTTCATACTTGTCGAACCCTTGGTGGAGTCTCAACGGTTCTGCAATTTGGTTATCAATACGAAAAACAGGATTGAGAGCTGTCATTGGTTCCTGGAAAACCATTGAAATAGCATTTCCTCTTATCTTGCGAAGTTCCTTTTCCGACTTCTCAAGGAGATCTTCTTCCTTGTATAGAATTGTCCCCTCTGTAATACGTCCAGGAGGATCGGGGATCAGGCCCAAGATTGAAAGAGCAAGGACTGTTTTTCCACAGCCGGACTCTCCTACAACTGCAAGGGTTTCTCCTTGCATTAAGGAAAGGCTGACGGTATCCACCGCCTTGGCGATACCTTGCGGGGATGAAAAGCAGGTTGTTAATTCCTGTATGTCCAGAAGAGTGTTGCTCATCATTGATTCCAAAGAGTTACCGTTTTTATTCTTATACTGTATAAAGCGGTGAACGTAAACGATATCGGGGAGATGAAATGGCGAAAATCATCATCGTTGGCGGCGGCTTGGCCGGAGCGGAGTGTGCATGGCAATTAGCTCGAACAGGGCACCGGGTGGAGCTTTTTGAAATGAAGCCGGAAAAGCGGTCTGAAGCGCATATGGAAGACGGTCTTGCCGAGCTCGTTTGTTCAAATTCTTTTAGAGCAACAGGTGAAAGTGCCGCCATAGGACTCCTGAAAGAGGAAATGACTGAATTAGGTAGTCTTATCATGGAAGCTGCTTACGCTACCCGGGTTCCTGCTGGCGGAGCTTTGGCTGTGGATAGATCTCTTTTCTCCGCATATGTTACAAGTGCAATAAACCAAAATGAGAATATTGAAGTTGTTCATAAAGAAATAACCACACTCGATTCAGAAGAACTCCGGAAAGGAGACGCAGTCATCATAGCGGCGGGGCCTCTTGCCAGTCCAAGTTTGACGACCAGTTTAATGGATATTGTTGGGGATGAACGGCTATACTTCTATGACGCTATAGCACCAATTGTTTCTCGCGATTCAATCGATTTTTCTAAGGCTTTTTGGGGTTCCCGTTGGAAGCCCGAGGACCATGACTATTTGAATTGCCCAATGTCCGAAGAAGAATATAAGGCATTTGTAGCGGCGCTGCTTGCAGGCGAAAAGGTCAAGCCCCGCGAGTTTGAAAAAGTGATTCACTTTGAGGCATGTCTTCCGGTTGAAGCGATGGCGGAGCGTGGAGAAATGACTCTCGCTTTCGGCCCTCTCAAGCCTGTAGGCTTCATTGATCCAGAGACAGGGGAGCGTCCCTTCGCCATTGTGCAATTGCGAACAGAAAATAAGGATAAAACGGCATTTAATCTTGTTGGATTCCAAACGAAACTGACATATCCCGACCAGAAAAAAGTTTTTCGTATGATTCCAGGATTAGAAAAAGCCGAATTCCTGAGGTTGGGATCAATTCATCGGAATACATACGTCAATGCTCCAGATGTTCTGGATAGCGCAATGCAACTCAAAGCACGCTCGGGAATCTACCTTACAGGACAGATTACCGGCGTTGAGGGCTATCTCGAGTCGGCTGCATCAGGCCTTTGGCTTGGAATATCCTTAGGGAAACAGTTCAATGGAAAACCTACTCCAAAGACTCCACCTCTCGAAACAGCTCTTGGTGCTCTTTTAAGTCATTTGAGAATCAAAACGGATAAATCTTTTCAGCCCTCCAATGTTAACTTCGGGCTTATGCCAGGACTTCAGAAGAAGATGAAAAAGAAATATCGTAAAGAAGCCTATGGAATACGTGCACGGGCTTCATTCTCTCAATGGTTCTCAGAAAATTTTGTCAGTGAATAATCATTTTAAAACGGTCTGTTTTTGACAATATTTATTCCGTGAAAGGCGTGAAGTTCTTCTGTCTTTTTCAAGAGAAAGTGTATCCATTGGATCGGGTTATGTCGTGTATAATGAATTGCTATGGGCTGGGTGTTGCCCAATGCTGAGCTTTTCAGCATTGTATTTGAGTGCTTTTTATAAATTCATACCGAGTTTATGACAACATTTAACCCTATGGAGTGAGTCCCCATGGTTGATAAGAAGTATGGCCCCCAAACCCAGGCTCTTCACGCTGGGCATACCCCGGATAGTGATACAGGCTCCAGAGCAGTCCCCATTCATTTGACAACGGCATATTTGTTTAATGACACACAGCATGCTGCTGATCTTTTTGCCCTTAAAGAACCGGGATACATATACTCGAGAATAATGAATCCGACGACTGATGTATTGGAAAAAAGATTGGCCGCATTGCATAATGCCGCCGGTGCTCTCGCTGTGGCGTCAGGAATGAGTGCTATTTTTTATTCTGTGGTCAATATAACTTCTGCCGGACAAAATATTGTTTCTGGGTCCAATATATACGGTGGTACACAGACTTTGTTCGAGCATACCTTGAAACGATTTGGCATTGAAGTGCGTTTTGTTGACTCTTCTGATCCTGCTCATTTTGCAGCTGCCATTGATGAAAATACCAGGTTGGTATTCAGTGAGTCGATTGGGAATCCAAGCTGTAATGTTGATGATCTTCAAGGTATAGCTCAAGTTGCACACGCTAATGGGATACCTTTTGTTCTTGATGCCACGGTATCACCCCCACCTATTTTCAATCCATTTGATTTTGGTTGTGACATCGCAGTGTATTCTTTGACTAAGATTATTGGTGGACATGGTGCTGCTATGGGAGGGGCTATTGTTGAAAAGGGAGATTTCAAATGGGGGGCAGATAATAAATTCCCTGAGCTGACAACTCCTGATGTGACCTATAATAATATTAATTTATGGGAAGAGCTTGGTGGAGCAGATGGTACATCCTGTCCCATTTTTGTCACTAAAGCTCGGATCGGGTTATTGCGTGATACAGGTGCGGCTTTATCCCCCATGAATAGTTTTCAAATCCTTCAAGGTTTGGAAACGTTACCATTGCGGGCTATGAAGCATTGTGAAAATGCCCTCAAGGTGGCTGAATTTCTTGAATCTCATTACGCTGTTGAATGGGTGAATTACGCAGGATTGCCGAGTCATAGTGATTACGATCGTTCGAAAAACACATTCCCGTTTGGTCCTGGATCAGTCTTTGGTTTTGGTGTTAAGGGAGGGCTCGAAGCAGGCAAAGTGTTCATTGAATCTGTGAAGCTTTGCTCCCATTTGGCAAATATTCTCGATGCCAAGACCCTCGTGATTCACCCTGCGACAACAACGCATGGACAATCAACACCCGAGGAACAGCTTGCTGCAGGAGTGCCTGTGGACTTGATCCGTATTTCCGTCGGCCTGGAAGATGTAGAAGATATTCTCGATGATTTGGATCAGGCTCTGTCGCGAGCCTCATCAATCTGAATTTATATCTTACAAAAGGAAAGGCTTTCACTGTTGGGTGAAAGCCTTTTTTTTTGTCGAGACAAAGATAAATGCGCTTTGTCCATGATTCTTAGAACAAAATAAAATTACAAGGTCTTTGTAAAATTATTCATTATTGAAGGCTTTTAATTATTACAAATGTTTGACCTGTATTAAATGCACTGATAAATAGAAAGCCGTAAATAATCAACTAGATAGCTTGGAGGGGAGTGTGCAGGTTCTGTTTAGGTATTTTAAGGTTCTAATGTTTCTGTCTGTTTTGCTCAGTTTGCTGGCATGCCAAACAACAAAAGGGGGAAAAGTTTCATACAATCTTTTTTATACTCCTGCAGATCATATAGCAGAGTTGGTAGCAAAACAGCAGTTTGATGATGCTTCGACAGTCTACGGGCAGAACAAGGACTGGTTTGTTGAGAAGATGGCTGATCCGGCAATTGCGGATCTGGTCAATACAGTGTCTACTCACCTGCAAAGTACGTATCGATCTGTAATCCAGACCAAGATGAGGAGTATTAAAGATTTAGAATGGCCTAGCTCTCGTGAGAAATGGATTGAAATCAAAACAGAGATAGAACAATTTTCACGCGAAATTCATACTGCAGATGGAGTGCAGATTTTTAAAGATCCTCAGTTTCATCCGGCTTTTTTGGATGAGGCCAAAGAAATACTGAATACACAGATTGCCAAAATTAAAAATTCAGCTTCTGAACAATTTGCCTCATATCCAATTTTTGAAGAAGAAAATTTCTTTAATGTCTACCCTGTTGAACTCGATGCTTCTGCCTTTTTGACTGAACAAAAAGTACTTTTGGAGAAGGAAATAGCACAAGCAAAAGGGAATGAGTTACTCAACTTTTATAAGCAATATGAAGAATATCTAGCTGATGACGCGAAACGGCAGATCGGAGGTCTGTTCTTCAAATCATTATGTCCTTCAACGAAGAAAGCGGCATTGGCAACCTTGATGGGAGCCTATGCCAAGACCTGCAAAGCTGGTTTAGAACTTGATGCCATTCCTGATGTCAAAGTTGCTTTTTTGGAGGTGACAAGTGATGCCTTAAAGGAGAAGGGGGGCATTGAATTTCCAGTCGGGGTCGATTTGGATATGCCTTTTACGGCTATCAATGGTTCTCTCAAGAAGGGATTCGATAATAAAGAAGTTAAAAGTGCTGATATCATCATCTTATTCAACCTGGCTGCTACTAAGACAAATCGTCATGTTGAAACTAGTAATTATATCAAATCAACATGTTTAACGGGGTACAAACAGGCCCTTAATCCTGAATGGGATGTTCTACAGGTTGAACTTCAGCAAGCGAATATGGAAATCATGACGTCAAATAATCGCTTGGATACAAGTTCAGGTAATATTTATAAGGTCTTGGGCAATAGCATTGCAAATCTATTGACTGAGTCAAAGCAAAATAAAGCAAAGCAAAAAATTGAAGATTTGAAGACCAAGTTCCGAGAAACCCCGAGATATGTTGATGAACCCGTATATGGCGAATATGCTTTTCAGCGCGCAGAGATGGAAGTTATCAAGACTGGAACTGTCCAATATTATGTCATTGATCAACGGACAAAACGATATCTCTCTGATTTTTTTGATGTTCACTCTCAAGAGTTTTTCACTGTTGCATATGGTCTAAGTGATACTGATCCTAATCTGGAAACGCTCAAAAATACAAACGTTACTGAAGAAGCTGTTGATGCTTTTGAATCTGAACCTGTGACGGTAAAGCTCTCTGAGTTGCTTGATCATTATTCAGGTAACAAAGCCAAGACAAAACGATATTCTTCCATCGCGCAAATCAGAAGAGATGTGGTTAAGAATCGCAACGTCATGTTGGCTTCTGCAAAGAAGAAAGAATTTGGCTTTGATAAGCAGAAAGATAGGCGTTTTGAAAGTGTTGTTGTTGTTAAAACGGCCACAGGTCTTGGAACCGGTTTTTATGTCACAGATGATATTGTCCTCACTAACTACCACGTTGTTGAGGAGCAAAAGTTTGTTGAATTGGAAAAGTGGGGTGGGCTGGAAACTTTTGGCAAAGTTATCGCAAAGGATGTGCGTCTCGATCTTGCTTTGGTTAAGGTACAAGATCGTGGTGCACCTGTTGTATTTTATGGCAAGAAACAGTTGAATCTTGCGGAGACAGTCGAAGCTATCGGGCATCCGTTAGGAAATAAATTTACATTGACCCGAGGTGTTATCAGCACTCTGCGTAAGCATGAAAGCATCATGCGGGTAAAGGGGAAACCTGTTATGTTTATTCAGACAGATACCCCGGTTAATGCGGGAAATTCCGGTGGGCCTCTTTTCCTTGGTAATTATGTTATCGGCGTCAATGATTGGGGCGTAAACAAGAATATCGCTGAAGGATTGAATTTCAGTATTCATTATTCAGAGGTTTTCAATTTCTTGGATGATAACAAAATAGCCTTTAAGAAAGGTAATTAGATATGACGATCAAGAACTTCTTCGCTGCAAGTGTCATTGTGCTCCTTATTGGATTGACTGCCTGTACTGCGTCGAAAAGCCGTATGGGGATGGTTCAAGCGGAAGACGGACTGATGTATGGTTCGAGAATGGACAAACAGTTTCTTGTCGATTCCAGTCTTTTTATCAATAATAAATTAAAACTGCGAATTCGAAATACTTCCGGTGATCCTGCTTTTGATATTCATGGTTTCAAAAAACGTTTGGAAAATGGTTATAGAGATTTGGGATATGAGCCAACTAATAGCAATGATTTCGGTATACTTTTGGATATCAATGTTCGTTATTCCGGCCAGATTCAAGAGAATATGAGTAATCAGTTCAAGTTTGCAGGGGGAGCTCTTGGGGGTGTGGCTGGTGCTTATGATCCGGCAACAGAAGGTAAATTGGGTGAAACAGTTGCTAAGGGGGCAGCTGGCGCTGTCGCAGGGGCGACAATAGGGTATATTCTGGGAAGTTATATGACAGATGATACCTATATAATTATTTCCGATATTACTCTGGCCACTTTAGCGCCCAGAGAGGATGCCGATGGTACAACAATTGTTTTTGGCAAAAAGAAGATTTCTCGAAAGAAAAACAATTTTCGAGGATATCGTCAAAGAAGTACGGCCAAGCTTGCTGTCTACGCTGGCGGGAGAAATGTGGATCAATCAGAAATAACCGACGGTGTGCGCGGGCGCATGTTGAGTATTCTCAGGGATGTTCTCTAGCTTGCTGTTTGAAAAATAACAGCTTGTTTTTTAGTATAGCATCCTCCAAATACCAGGGTGTTTTGAGAAATGTAAAAGAGAAAAGGACAATTCATTTATGATGAATTGTCCTTTTCTTCAGAAAAACAGACCTCTCTGGTTGAGAGAAAATGATGTGAAGATAAAGGGCTAAAGTATAGGAGGGCAAAGTGTATCAGTTCAAGTCCTTCTTGGCGTTAGTCCAGGCCGAGAGAAGCCAGAAGGTCATCTACATCATTTTGATTTGTGTCCGCAGTTGGGCCAGCCAATTTTGATGTTGCTTGTGTTTTGGCTTCTTCGGACATGGACTCAATATCTCGGGTAGGTTGTTCTGCACGCTGCTTGATCATTAATCCTGTTGAAAGCATAACCTCACGCACGATACTCTCAACTTGGCGTATTGAGTTAATGATGATCTTTATCCGTTGTCCTGTAAGGTCCTGAAAACTCATCGTCACCATGATTGTTGAAAGGTCGCTTCCTAGCGTATTGTTGATTTCCTTGAGTTTTTCCCTGTTCTCTTTGGTTACGCCGCCGGATTCAAAACCCGTCACAATTTCAGCTACGATTCCCTGTAAATCTTGAAGATTTTCAACAATTTCAATAATGTCTACTGCTGCTTTTTCTGTGGTTTGAAGAACTGCATCAAGTTGATCCGAAGTTTCACTAAAAAGGTCTTCAGGATTTAAATCAGCTTCAATGCTTTTGATTTCTTTGCCTCCACGCGCAGCTTTAACTTCTTGATAAATTTGTTTGAGTCCAGTCTGAAGATCCTCATTGACTCTGCGATAGAATTCACCTTCAAGCAAAGATTGTGACAAATTTTCAGCAATTTCTTTTTCAACTGCTTTGGTGATGGAATCCTTGAGACTCGATCCCAGCTTAGCAGAGAGTTTCTCCATTATGTCTTTAACAATCTCTTCTTGCCCAATCATTTTTATGCTCCTGAAAAACTACATTTTCGAATTTCTAATTTGTTCTCGTTGTTGTTGGAAAACAAATTGGACTATCGCTTCCATATCTGAGCCTCGTGTCTCCACAAACTCAAAACGGTAGAGCTTGGTATCATCTTCTATGCCTAGGATACGGCCTTTACTACTAACCATGCGCATAGGAATTTGACTGAGAAAAAGAACTATTTCCAGAGCATCTTCTGGATCAATTGTATCGATGGTTCTAAATTTTACTCCAGCGGCAGAAAGTTCTAAAATTTCGACTTCAAGTGGGAAGTCATTTTGAAGGGTATCAGAACTTAAAAGTCCAAGAATGCGGTCAAGCTTCTGGTCCATTTGAGCAAAAAAATGAGTCAGTTCTTCCGGTAGTTTGCTGTTACGAAAAACTTCATCGTAAGGTGACTCCTCACCAACTGCATCTCCCGTGAATTTTTGAGGAGAGGAAAGGTCTTGCATGACTCGTGCGTACCCTTTCAGTCTGACTGGAACACGTGAAAATGTTCTTTTCTCTTCACTCATAAGAGCCCCCGGAGCTTATTTGTTGTCATCCAGGTCGAGGGTCATTGCCTTTACCGGACAGACACGAGTACACATTCCACAGGCAGAACATTTCTCAACATCAAATAGAATTGTTCTATCACTCGCCTCAAGGATGAGGGCATCTGTTGGGCACATCGCAGTGCAGATACCACAATGGATACATGACTCTTCATTGCGAAAGATTTTGTGAGCAACAGGGGTTATTCTGACCCCATTCTCTTTCAGATATCCAATACCTTTATGAAAATCTTCTTCCAGGCCAGTCAACTCCAGTGTCATAGTTCCTTCATGTCGAGGGCTGATATCTGCTTTCAGAAGGTTAAAACTAAGATCAAAGAGACGAGTCAGATTGCAAACAACAGGACGGCCAGAGACTTCTGGTGGAAATGAGAGATAAACTATTTTTCTAAAACCTTTGACAACTTCTTTCATTGGACACCTTGATTGAATAAGTATTGCATAGCAGGGCAAAGCATCGCAAGCTCCACCGATTATTTTGTTTTGTCTAAGAAGCGCTTGGCTTGGGTTGCTTCAACTGATTGAGGGAATTTATCGATTATTTCTTCCATACGCATTTTTGCCAATTCAGGTTTCCCTAAGTAGCTCCAGGAATAGCCTGCTTTGAGTAAAGCCGATTTGTATTTTGAACTTTTCTTGTGTTTTTCAATGACATCTTCAAAGAGGATCGCAGCCCGAGCATAATCCTTAAGTTTATAATAGCATTGTCCCTGCCAAAAAGTAGCACTGGCAGAAAATGCATGCCCTTGAAAAGTATCTGTGAATTCAGCCCAATATGAACGGGCTTTTTCAAAAAGTCCTTCTTTGTAGAGAGCATAAGCTTTATCATAAAGGGCTTTTGCCGGATCATTCTCTTCTTGTTCTTTTTGAACCGGTGGCTGTGATTCATGAATTGATTTTTGTGGCTGCATAGTCGCATTGGAGCTTTGAGGTTCCGCCTCTGTAACATGAGGGGCTAATTTTGTGGAACGCTCTTCTCTGACTTTTGAAAGGTCAACTTGGAGTTGATTTTCAAGAATAAACTCAATTTCATTCAGTTGTTTATTGAGAGAGGTAAGGCTGACTGATGAGTCTGAAGCTCCTATTTGGCGATCCATACGAATGTTGAGGGTATCAAGGTCACCTCTGATGCGGGCTATGTCGCTTCGAAGGGATTGCATTTCTGCCCACATATCTGCAGTTTTTTGCCTCACAGGTGTCTGTGATTTTTCAATATCTTCTTTGAGCAGTTGTTTTGATTCTTGGAGTTCGGCTTCAAGCTGTTTGATTCTGTTAAGATCCTGCCGTCGTTCGATTTGGAGTGTTTCAACATCTGTTTTTGAAACACACCCTGTGAATAGAACTAACAGGAAGATCGCTATAGCAACTGAAGAGTATTGATACGATTTGATCATGTTCTTTTTCTCCCCCTTTTTCTTCCAAGTGAAAGGTACGCCAGAGAACCAAGGATTGGAACAAAAATACAGATTTGAATCCAAAGAACTTTTTCATTCGTTGATTCAAAGTCTCGTTTCCATGCATCAAGTATGGTCCATACTGTAAAAGAAAAACAGAGAAGGACTGCTGTAGCTATGGAGATCAATTGGTTTGAAGTCAAAGCTGAGTAGTCTGGGAACATCGGAAAACTCCTACGCACAAAAGGGGATCTACTGCGATGTCCCTTTGCGTTTGTTGTAAAACATTGAGAGAAGTATGCAACCTGCACCGAGAGTCAGTGCGCAATCTGCAATATTAAAAGCGGGCCAATGATGAGTGCCCAAATAGAAATCCAGAAAATCGACAACGACTCCGAGATGAATCCTGTCAATCAGATTCCCCACAGCTCCTCCAGTAATAAGCCCAAGACCGCTGACCATCCATTTATCAGATGGTTCAGTAGTCTTGAGCATAAATCCGATGAAGCCAAGGGCAATAAAAGTAACAACAATAAACAAAGGGCGTTGCCAACTGATCGTGTCACTATCAAGGAATCCCCAAGCGGCCCCTCTATTGAGGACATGAACCAAATTGAAGAATTCCGGTATAATGGTTTTTCCAGTCCATACTTCCATGGCAGAGGAAATCCATAATTTGGTTGCTTGATCAAGTATGATCACAGCTATGGCCCAAAAGGAAGCAAGCTTGTAGCGGTGCATGAAAAACCTTAGGCGACTGTTTTAAGAACCTGAGAACAGCGTGGACATGCGTCCGGAAAGCTGGGATCTGTGCCCAACTCTTCTGTTATGCGCCAGCAGCGTTCGCATTTGCCTCCAGGTGCGGCTTCAACGGAAACTTTCAGTTCTGGCACCTCTTCATCTTCGTACGCATCGGTTGGGGCATCCTCAAGATGTGCCATTATTACTTTTGAGACAATGAAGAATTCTTGTTCATCCAGAGTTTCTGAATAAATAAGTCTATGGATATCTTCAGATGCGTAAAGAGTAACCTGAGCATCAAGAGATTTACCAACAACGCCGTTTTTGCGATTAGGTTCGATTGCCTTGTTTACCACGCTACGGATCATTGTCAGCTTTTCCCAGTCTGCAAGCTCCGACTCTTTGAGATCGACAGAGTCGGGGGAATATCTGAGAGCGAAGACTGTTTTTGTCTGGTCAAGAGCTCCTTTAATGGCATCTGACATACTCTGGAAAGCTTCTTCGGCCGTAAAGGAGAGAATAGGGGCCATGTCTTGCAGGAGCATGAGCAAAATCTGCCAAAGTACAGTCTGCGCAGAGCGACGTTTGAGGCCACTTTCTTCCTCCACATAGAGCCGGTCTTTGATGATATCGAGATAAAAGGCAGAAAGATCTACAACACAAAGGTTGTGAAGCGTGTGGTAAACTTTGTGGAATTCAAAACTCTTGTACGCATTTTGTATTTCAGCGTGATGTCTGGACACCATATCAAGAGCATATTTATCAAGTGGCAGCAGATCGTTGGCCGCAACTTTCTTTTGAGGGTCAAAATCATTCAGGTTTGACAACAAGTATCTACAGGTATTTCGGATACGCCGGTAAGCGTCTACAAGTCTGTTCAGGGTTTCATCGGATATACGAATATCTTCTTGATAATTGGAAGCAGAGACCCACATACGCAGAATTTCAGCACCATATTTATCTATGATTTCTTGGGGTGCAATGACATTGCCAATCGATTTTGACATCTTGCGTCCTTCGGAATCGACAACATACCCATGGGTGAGTACTGTCTTGTAAGGTGGAACATCACGTGTTCCCATGGATGCAAGAAGCGAGCTGTGGAACCAGCCTCGATGTTGATCTGAACCCTCAAGATATAAATCTGCGGGGAAACGAGTTTCGGGGCGTTGTTCGACAACTGCGGCGTAGCTGGTTCCAGAGTCGAACCAGACATCCAGTATATCTGTCTCCCGCTTCCAGTGAGTGCCGCCGCACTTGGAGCATGTCAATCCTTCTGGAACTATCTCCTCGATTGGCGCTTCAAACCAGTAGTCACATCCTGTTTCGTGCGACGCATACTTATCGCATATATCATAGACCCATTGCGCATCGAACCATGTCTCATCGCAATCTTCACAAATCAGGGCGGAAATGGGAACACCCCAATTCCGTTGACGAGAAATGCACCAATCCGGGCGATTCTTTACCATGTTGTAAATGCGTTCTTCACCCCAGCCAGGGATCCAATCAACCTTATTCCGTATGGCATCCAATGAGCGGTCGCGGAGACTATTTTCATCCATGCCGACAAACCACTGTGTCGTCGCACGAAAGATGACCGGTTTTTTACATCTCCAGCAGTGAGGGTAGGAGTGAGAGATGTCTTCGGAAGCGAGCAGGTTACCAATGTCAGTCAGTTTTTTGATAACAGCAGGGTTTGCTTCCCATACGTTCAATCCTGAGAAAAATTCTACTTCGGGCAGAAATTCTCCACGATCATTCATGGGAGAGTACACTTCCAATCTATATTTGAGTCCTGTCTCAAAATCCTCTCGTCCATGTCCTGGAGCGGTATGAACGCAGCCCGTACCGGTTTCAAGTGTGACATAGTCGGCCAAAACAATAGGAGAAGGGCGGTTGTATATTGGATGTTTGGCTTGAAGCCCTTCAAGTTCGGCACCGCGAATTGTTTTGATGATTTCAGGGGATTCCCAGCCGAATTTGGCCGAACATTCTTCGAGTAGGCCCTCAGCGAGAATATAAAAATCATTATTTGACTTTACAATGGCGTAGTCAAAATCAGGATGTACAGCCACTCCCATATTATCTGGGATTGTCCATGGTGTGGTTGTCCAGATGGCAATATACAGTCTGGAAATATCAATATTACCTAATTTCTGAGCGTTTTCATCCGCCAATGGAAAACGAACATAGATGGATGGAGAGGTGTGGTCTTCATACTCAACTTCCGCCTCGGCTAAAGCTGTACGGCAATCACAACACCAATAAATAGGCTTCTTTCCCCTGACAACACCATCGCGTTCCATGAATTTCCCGAGTTCACGAGCTGTCGCTGCTTCGTATTCCGGATTCATGGTCATGTACGGTGTTTCCCACACACCTAAGACCCCAAGGCGTTTAAACTCTTTTCGTTGCGTATCAAGCCATTTTGCAGCGTAGGATCGACAGATTTTACGAATAGTCAGTGTGTCGAGTTCTTTATTCTTTTTTTTAAGTTCCTGTTCGACCTTATGTTCAATAGGAAGTCCATGGCAGTCCCAGCCCGGTACATATTGAGCTTGTTGCCCTTGTATATTGCGAGATTTGATAACGATATCCTTGAGCACTTTGTTGAGCGCTGTGCCCATGTGAATATGGCCATTTGCATATGGAGGACCATCATGAAGGACGTATTCTTTTTTTGAATCGCTTGCCGCAACCATTTTTTCATATGCTTCTGTGTCCTCCCAAAATTTCAACATCTCAGGCTCCCGTTGCTTGAGATTGGCTTTCATTGGGAATTGGGTTTTAGGCAGAAGCAGGGTTTTCTTATAGTCACTCATGGGGGGCTAGTCCTCCGGAAAAATATATTTCTATGAATAATTGTATCAGCTCAAATGAATCGCAGTAGATTGTTATAACCCGCACAGGAAGTCAAGGGTTACGCCATTTTTACACGAATTTGGAGCTGGTTCAGACTAGTCTAGTTTCAGAGTATTTGTTATGAATCAGACTGAGCCGCACAACAGAAAAAATGAATAAAAGGAATCAAAATGGGTGTTCATAAAAAACAACGGGAAATGGAAGAAGTCAAAAAGAGTTATATCAAAAGGTCCTCATGCTCTCTTTTTGTTGTATTGGCACTCTTCGCTGGCATTTTTATAGGTAATACAGCAACTATGCTCTATCTCGGTCAGGGGAAAGCACTGCCTTCGACTGGTGCTCCAGTTGCTTCTACTCAGCAAGCGAAGCCACATACAGCGGATCCCCAAGCATTGGCGAAACTTGAAGGGCAAGCCAATGCAAATCCGACGAATGCGGAAGCTTGGATCAAGCTTGGTAATTTTTGCTTTGATCATGACCTCCCTCAACAGGCTGTCTCTGCTTATGAAAAAGCCCTTGAGTTGAAACCTATGAATATTGGGGTATGGTCTGACCTTGGCGTTATGTACCGACGTACAAAGCAATTTGAGAAGGCAGTCAATGCGTTTAGTCAAGCTGTCGCTTTAGATCCTACCCATGTCGTTTCCCGATTCAATATGGGAATAGTCTATCTCCATGATTTGAATGATAAGTCAAATGCCCTCAAAGCATGGAAAAAGGTTCTGGAAATAGATAAATTCGCCAAGACACCTAATGGCAAACCTATCGCTGATCTTGTTGCTGAATTAGAAAGATAATAATCTTAATGCCCAGACAGAAAAAAGGGAAGAGAGCACAAAACTCTCTTCCCTTTTTTCTGTCTGGATAGCAGGGGTGTTATATACCGCCTCCATCAACAAAGGATTGCTCCATTGCTCTGGACTGAATCACTTGTGCTCCCACTGGGACATCTCGAGTAATCCATACGTTGCCGCCGATTACAGCGCCTTTCCCAATAGTTATTCTACCCAAGATAGTTGCACCTGCGTAGATGATAACATCGTCTTCTACCAAAGGGTGCCGTGGTAAGCCTTTTATAAGTCTCTCATCTTCGCCTTTGGGAAAACTCTTGGCTCCTAAGGTGACACCTTGGTAAACACGGACATTGTCGCCGATAATGCACGTCTCACCTATGACTGTTCCGGTGCCGTGGTCCATAAAGAAGCTTTTGCCAATAGTTGCACCAGGGTGAATGTCAATTCCAGTGTCGGAATGAGCCATTTCTCCTATGATCCTCGGGATGATATCTACCCCAAGCTTATAGAGCTCATGAGCAATTCGGTGGTTGGTCATCGCCCTAATAGAGGGGTAGCAGAATATGGTCTCTCCATGGGTCTTGGCAGCAGGGTCTCCGTCATATGCTGCTTCGACATCTGTGAGAAGAAGTGCCCTTATAGAAGGGAGACTTCTAACAAAGGCTCTTGCCATTGCACGTGAACGAGTTTCACAATCGTGGCAGCGGTCAATTTGATTTTTGTCACAAACAAAACAATAACCACGGTTAATTTGGTCTGTGAGTTGGCGTTCAACTCGATCAAGCGTGGCTCCGATATAATAGGGCATGGTATCTGGAGTAATCTCAGACGGTCCATAATATCCGGGGAAGAGAACACAGCGAAGATCTTCCACAATAGAAGAAAGCATCTCGACTGATGGCATAGGAACATCTTCGGAATATCTATGTGATATCGGACCACTGTCGCCCGATTCAACGAGCAGGGCAACCACATCGGCTAGGGTGTAATCATCTTCTGTCATTGTTGCCTCATTAATCGAACAGTGGGGTGCTAAGATATCTTTCCCCTGTGTCACAGGCTATAAAAACGATCATTTTTCCTGCGTTCTCTTCACGTTTTGCCAATTCAATGGCGGCAGCGCAATTTGCTCCTGAGGAAATGCCACAAAGGATACCTTCTTGGCTGATCAATTGTTTTGCCATTTCAAAAGCTGTTTCATTATCTATTGTGATGACTTCATCAACGATTTTTGTGTCCATTGTTTCTGGAATAAAACCGGCACCTATTCCTTGAATCATGTGGGGGCCGGGAGTTCCTCCCGAAAGTACCGGGGACGCTGTCGGTTCGACAGCAACGGCCATAAGTCCTGGTTTCTTTTCTTTTAAAATCTCTGCCACTCCGGTAATCGTTCCACCGGTTCCGACACCTGCAACGAAGATGTCAACCTGTCCATCTGTGTCGTCCCAAATTTCCACTCCTGTAGTTATGCGGTGCATTTCAGGATTGGCCGGGTTTTTGAACTGCATGGGCATGAACGCATTTGTGTGTTCAGCAACCAGTGTTTCAGCTTTGGCTATGGCACCTGTCATACCGGTTTGTGCGGGGGTCAAGACGAGTTCTGCACCGAATCCTTTGAGGAGTTTACGGCGTTCAATACTCATGGATTCAGGCATCGTCAGTATAAGGCGAAGTCCCTTTACTGCGCAGATGAAGGCAAGCCCTATTCCGGTATTGCCGCTTGTCGGCTCAATGAGGACGGTTTCTTCATCGATAAGTCCTTCTTTGATAGCGTGTTCAATCATACTGAGAGCTATTCTGTCTTTGACCGAACCACATGGATTATTGAATTCGAGTTTGGCTACTAAGGTCGCGTCGAGTCCGTTGGAAAGCTTGTTGAGTTGAACTAAAGGGGTTCTCCCTATCAATTCAGTCATATCTTTTGCTATCTTCATAATATTACTCCGAAAAACTCTTTGTGCAGGCAGGAGCCATTTTTTCAGCGGAGAAAGGAGAAAGCTTACGTAGGTTTTTAATAAGATCTGGCATGCTTTCCAGTACGAAATCAATCTCTTCATTTGTATTGAATCGACTCAAGCTGAATCGAATTGAACCATGTGCAAAGGTAAAAGGAATCCCCATGGCACGAAGGACATGAGACGGTTCAAGGCTTCCTGAAGTACATGCGGAACCAGAGCTTGCACATATTCCGAGTTGATCCATCATGAGCAGGATGGCTTCGCCTTCAACATATCCAAATGAGATGTTGGATGTATTGGGAAGGCGGCTTTCTTTGTCTCCATTCAAAATAGAGTCGGGAATGCTTGCAAGGAGCCCTGATTCCAGCTTGTCTCTCAGTTGTTTGACCTCAGTCTTTTCCTTCTCCATGTGTTGCATGGCCAGTTGGCAAGCCTTGCCAAGAGCGATGATGCCCGTTGTATTTTCTGTTCCGGCCCGACGACTACGTTCCTGATGGCCTCCAATAAGAAATGGTCGAAAAGGGAGACGTTTTCTGACAAACAAGGCACCGACTCCTTTGGGAGCATGGAGCTTGTGACCGGAGAGAGAAAGCATGTCGATAGGAGCAGAATGCAGGTCGATGGAAACCTTACCGACAGCTTGAACTGCGTCTGTGTGAAATATGACCCCATATTCTTTGGCTATACGCGCCATTTCTTCAATAGGATATATGTTGCCTGTTTCATTATTCGCCCACATAATGGAAATGATGGCTGTGTCCTTTCGAATACTTTTTCTGTATTCATCAAGGTCAAGGCGACCGTGCTCATCTGTGCCGAGATATGTGACCTCATAGCCGTCTTTTTTTGCGAGGAATTTGCACAGACTGAGAACAGCTGGGTGTTCGACGCGGGTCGTAATAATGTGTTTTTTATCAGGCTGCGCATTCAGTGCTGAGCGTATGGCGGTGTTGTCTGATTCTGACCCACACGAAGTAAAAATGATCTCTTCAGGTGAACAGCCGAGGAGGTCGGCTACCTGTTGCCTTGCTTCTGCAATTCGTCCTCCTACTTGTCCTCCAAAGCGATGCATTGATGACGGATTTCCGTACAATTCTGAAAAGAAAGGCTTTATTTCATCAAATACGGCTGGATCAACTTGAGTCGTTGCATTGTTATCCATATAGATGGTTTTCATTTTCCTATGCCTCCTGAACCGTGATAGATGGGTCAACTTTCTCCTTGAGTTTTCCTTCGACAAGATTATTCAAGGTCAGTTGGCTTGATGGGCAGTTGGAACACATCCCCATGAATTTTACCACGACTTCATCTTTATTGATATCTATGAGGCTGATATCTCCGCCATCAGCCTGCAGGAGAGGTCTCACTTCTTCATCAATAACAGATTCGATGAGATGCATGCGTTGAATATTCGTCAAGCCTTGAGCCGGAAATGCCGATTCGGTGGAAGGGGGTTCACAGACTCCTTCACCGCGGGATTCTGCAAGAAGTCTGGCCAAATCATCCACGCATTTTCCGCACCCGCCGCCAGCCTTGGTAAAGTTTGTTATATCTTCAACTGTCTTGAGATCATTTTCTTTGATCGCACGGAGTATTTCTTCATCAAAGATTCCAAAGCATTCACAGATCAGTTCTCCTTCGTGAGAATGTTCTGCTTGAGGTGGTGCTTCACCGCGCATGTTCTTCAAAGCTTGATCCAATGCTTCCTGTCCCATCACGGAGCAGTGCATCTTCTCGCGTGGAAGTCCACCAAGGAACTCGGCAATGTCCTTGTTGGTCAGCTCTTCAGCCTTATCAACAGGCATTCCAATAAGCATTTCGGTGAGAGCTGAGCTGGAGGCTATTGCACTCGCACAGCCAAAAGTCTGAAATTTAGCGTCTGTTATTATTCCATCATTAACCTTGATATAAAGAGTCAACGCGTCTCCGCAGGCAAGAGAACCTACTTCTCCAATGCCATCAGCGTCATCAAGCTTTCCTGCATTTCTGGGGTTCAAAAAATGATCTTTAACCTTGTCGGTGTATTCCCACATGATATTCTCCTGAGATAATAAAACTATTTATATAAATGTGAATACTATACCATGAACGGCTTTATGTCGCTGGTAATATGGTTAATCTAATGTAAGTTCAGAGGAGGACAGTGTAAAGCCAGTAAATAAGAAAACCGACTAAAATAGTCGGCTTTGTCGGGAAAGTGAAAAGGATATTTTAATTATTAGAGGGACATGATACCAGGAACTATGGATACTTTTTCGTAGATATCCATGACCTCTTTGCTGGAGTATGCATGGACCTCGGCTGTCACACTGGTATATTTGCCAGTCTTGGTATTTTTTTTGTTTCTACTTTCGTTTTCTGGGAAAAAATCCTTGATAAGTTGAAGGTTTTCACTCGGAACTATAAATTTAAATACGTATGGGCATGGCCATTCATGGCATTCATCGAGGGTTTCTTTGAAACGTGCTTTTTTCTCAGGCATATGGTTCTCCTTAGCAAATCAGATTGTGGGAAATATATTTAGAGAGAGTCTTTGTCAAATAAATGAAAATGACAGTAGTGGTCTTGCTAAATTGAGTATAATTATAAAACAAATTCGATCAAGGTTTTGCTAGTCTACCAAATGAGTAGATTCCGACCAATCATATTGAGCTGACCTTTCAGGGGTAAAATGAATTATTCTGTAGATATACTCGCTGTCGATGATGAAAGGATCAATTTGAAACTTATCCAGGGTATCCTGCGTGATGAAGATATTAACTTGGTCATGGCTCAGTCTGGTGAAGAAGCTCTCGAATTGATTGAAGGGAATGATTTTGCCGTCGCGCTTTTTGATGTCATGATGCCTGGGATGGACGGTTTTGAATTGGCAGAAAAGTTCCGCAGCATGGAACAGACCTACAACATACCCCTTATCTTTATCACGGCAATAAGTAAGGAACAGCGCCATGTCTTTCGGGGGTACGAGCTTGGTGCAGTCGATTATCTTTTCAAGCCAGTCGAACCGGAGATATTGCGAGGGAAAGTTCACACCTTTGCAGAGTTGCATCGAAATAAAAGAACTTTGGAAGAGACAACTCGCCGGTTGGAGAAGACTATTGAAGAGTTGGAGTCCTCTCGTTTGGCTCTTCAGGATTCTGAGCAGCGGTATCGTATGGTCGCGGACTACAATTATGACTGGGAAAGTTGGATTGATACTGACGGCAGTCCAATTTATGTCTCTCCGGCTTGTGAACGCATTAGCGGTTACCCACCGGATAAATTCCTGGAAAATCCTGATTTTGTTGAGCGTATTATACACAGAGATGATTTGCTTGCCTGGCATAACTATATGTCAGACAAAACATCCGGAGAAGAGCAGGCGATAGATTTTCGCATTAATCATAGAGATGCTCGCGTGCGCTGGGTGAGTCTTATTAAGCATACCATTGAAAATGAAAACGGTGCTCCTTTAGGAATACGGACAAATATACGCGACGTGACCAGCCGCAAACAAATGGAGCAACAACTCAAGCATAGCTCTCTTCATGATCCATTGACAGGGTTACCCAACAGGGCACTGTTTCTTGATCGGGTAAATAGGGCTCTTGACAGAGCTGTTGGTCAGGAAAAGGTCTTTGGGTTGCTTTTTATCAATCTTGATCGGTTTCAGGCCATCAATGATCATTACGGGCATTCCGTAGGTGATAAGGTCCTGGTCAACGTTAGTGTGAGGTTGAGGGAACGCATCCGACCTACTGATACGCTGGCCCGTTTTGGCGGGGATGAGTTTGTGATTCTTTTTGAACAAATTGATCGTAAAGATGATGCGCGAAGCCTGGTGAAAGATATCAAAGAGTGTTTTAGTCAACCATTTGTTATTGATGGTATTGACTTTCCTATTACTGCCAGTTTCGGTTTTGAAGCAGCTCGTAGTAGTCTCCTCAACAAAGATGAACTTGTTCATAATGCTCAGTTGGCAATGTACAAGGCGAAAGAGAAGGGGAAAAATCGCTATGCAGAATACTCTCCTAAAATGCGTGAGGGAATTGTTAATGTCATCGCTGTGGAAAGTGATCTGAAAAGAGCTTTAAAGGAAAAGGAATTCGAGGCTTTCTTTCAACCTATAGTGAATTTGGCAGACGGTTCACTTTATGGATTCGAAGCTCTGGCCCGTTGGGTCCATCCTGAACGTGGTTTGGTTAATCCAGGAGAGTTTATTCCGGTAGCTGAAGAAACGGGCCTTATTGTCGAATTGGGGAGGCAAATTCTTGAGGATGCATGTTCAACACTCAGTCATTGGAGATCGACACATCAAGGAGCGGAAAGCCTCACTATGGCGGTTAATATCTCCGCAAAACAGTTTGCCGAGGCAACGCTTGTTGCCGAAGTGGAGTCGATACTTGATCGATCGGGGTTGCCTCCAGGGAACCTGAAGTTGGAGATCACTGAAACCGTTGTCATGGGGGATGCCATGGAATCAACCAATCGGTTGAATCTCTTGAAATCCCTTGGGCTGATGCTTTCTATTGATGATTTTGGGACAGGGTATTCCTCTATGAGCTATTTGCAAAAATTCCCCATGGATCAACTGAAAATTGATCTAAGTTTTGTACGAAGAATGGAGAAGTCACCAGAGAATATTGAAATTATTAGGGCTATTGTCAATATGGCTCATAGTCTCAGATTAAGAGTTGTTGCTGAGGGAATAGAAACAGAACGGCAACGTGATTTGCTTTATTCCTTGCAATGCGATTATGGACAAGGCTATCTCTATGCCAAGCCGCTTCCAAGGGCGGAAGCGGAATTGTTGCTGGAAAAGTTGAAATAGCAGCGAACTGTCGAATCGTTGAAGTAAGGGAGCCCAATATAATGAACTTGAGCGCACCGCAGTTGATCACCTGGATCATCGGCGTCATCGTTGGCCTACTTGGTATTCTTATTCAATTGGATGTGATGTCAGTCCCGGCCTTGGAAGATCTTGTAAGACCTTTCTGGCTTGTCTCTACGGGATTTGTGATTCTGGCTATTTCGAATTTATTTCGAAGACTTTGATCTTTTTTTTTAGAGTGTTTCGTAGGGGCCTATCGATTTATTCGATAGGCCCCTTGTCGTTATTCAGAATTGTGTGATAATTTATTGCCTATTGATAGGAAGGATTCAGTACTCAATCGCTCGTCAGGGCGGCACAGACTTAGGAGGTTTTGCTTCCATGGCCAACTTGAAATGGTGGAGTCATAATGAAATTAGCCGTATGCGACAGGATATGGATAAAATGTTCGATGAACTCTGCACTGATTTTGATCTTCCAGTTCAGTTTTGTCGAATTTCGGGTGATCTTGAATTTTTCGAAGAAGAGAAAACCCTTGTCGTTCGGTTAGAGCTTGGAACCATAAACCCTGACGATGTCGATGTTTCGGTGCTTGATCGTCGATTGATCATCTCAACGAAAATGATTGAACGCAGTCTTGGTATAACACAATCGGAAACATTAAAAAAAGAAATCAAGTTACCCTGTGTCATTCAGCCTGAAAAAGTTCAAGCATCGTATTCACAGGGGGTGCTTGAAGTTCGACTGCCCAAATGCCCTGATCAAAGTGGGCAACATGTTACCATTACAAAGAAATAAGACAGGGGGATGAATCAATGCCAAAGAGAATACATGCAGAAGTTCCTATTGAGAAACTCAAGTGGACCCTTGATCCCAAAATCCTAAAAATTGCAACAACTGATGATCTTGAACCACAAACCGAGATTATTGGGCAAAAAAGGGGTGTGGAAGCATTTCGCTTTGGTATGGGAATGCATAAAAAAGGATATAATATTTTTGTGACAGGGCAGCCCGGGATAGGCCGATTGTCTTCCGTGAAAAAGCTCCTTGACGAAATGACAGACAAAAACAGAACGCCAGATGATATCTGTTATGTTAATAATTTTAAATCACCAGAGGCCCCTATTCAACTGCGTTTTGAAGCTGGAGAGGGAGGACATTTCAAAAAGGATATGCAGGATTTTCTGGATACCGTGAAGAGAGAAGCTCCACAGCTTTTCGAAAGTGAAGAATATATAGCACGCAAAAATCAAATTGCTGAAGCTCATGAAAAAAAAGTTATGAGTTTTTATAAGGCCATCGAAGACCAAGTTAAGGATACTGGGCTGGTTGTTGTAAGGATGCAGATGGGGCCAATACAACGGCCTGATGTGGTTCCTTTGGTTGATGGGGAACCCAAGCGAATGATTGAATTGGAAGAGATGGTCGAGAATGGTCGGTTTCCTAAAGATGAGTTTGTGCGTCTTCAACAAAAAAGATTGGAGTTGAAGGAAGAAATTGATTCGATTGTGCAAGAATTGAAATTGATTCAAAAGGATGTAGGGAAAAAGCACGAAGAGGTTGATCGATTAATGTTCACCGCACTGGCTCAGGATTTTCTTCAACCTCTTAAAGCAAAATATTCGGATAAGAAGACGTTAACTTATCTGGACTCTGTTCTTGAACATATGGCCGATGACCTTGAGAGTATCAAAGCTTTGGGGTCGACAGGACAACAAGGTCCTCTTCCGGGAATGATGTTTGCGGGGCCTTCGGCTGAAATGGTATTTCAACCATACCAAGTGAATTTATTGGTTGACAATTCAGAATTAGTAGGACCTCCGATCATTGTTGAATCATATCCAACATACAGAAATCTTTTTGGAAGTATAGAGCGGGTACAAGATAGAACAGGGGGATGGCATACTGATTATACAAAGATTAAAGCAGGATCTTTTGTCAAGGCCAACGGTGGCTATCTCGTAATCAATTTAATGGATGCCATATATGAACCAGGGGTTTGGCAAACTCTCAAACGCTCTCTTAAAACCGAGCAAATCGAGATTGAGACATTTGATCCTTACTATTTTATAAGTGCTACAGGGTTAAAGCCGGAGCCTATTGATATGGAGGTTAAGGTTGTCGTCCTTGGCAGTCCTTATTTATACATGATGTTAAAATATTATGATGAAGATGTTCCGAAAATTTTTAAGATACGGGCAGATTATGAATCAAGTATGAACATCTCGGATGATTCGGTGTTGCAAATCGCTCGATTTATTCGGTCTGAAGTTGATAAATGCGGATTGAAGCCTTTTGACGCCAGTGCCCTTGGTGCTGTTATGGAAGAAGCGGTGAGATGGGCAGGTCGGCAGGAAAAAATTTCTACGGCATTCCCCAGTATGGCGGATCTTTTGAGTGAATCCAATTATTACGCCATGAAAGATGAAGTGGAGCAGGTCAATGCTTCTCATGTCAAAGAGGCTATACGTGGCAAGATTTATCGTTCTAACCAAGTTGAAGAACGGCTTCAGGAGATGATCGACAGAGGGAGTCTTCTGGTTGAGACGAAGGGAGCTGTCGTTGGTCAGGTCAATGGATTGGCTGTGTATTCCATGGGCGATTATGCATTTGGAAGACCATCACGAATTACTGCTGTCACGTCTTTGGGGAAGGAGGGGATCATCAACATCGAACGTGAAGCTGAAATGTCAGGTCCAACACATAATAAAGGAATGTTGATTCTTGCCGGTTTTTTAAGAAGTCGTTTCGCTCAGGACAAACCTCTTTCTCTTGCTGCGAGTATTGCTTTTGAGCAGTCATACGGAGGAATTGATGGGGATTCCGCCTCTTCTACGGAGCTTTACGCAATTCTATCCAGTTTGTCGGAGACACCTCTCAAACAAAATATAGCCGTAACTGGGTCTGTCAATCAATATGGTGAAATACAACCAATTGGTGGCGTTAACGAGAAGATAGAAGGCTTCTATCTCTGCTGCAAGAGTGCTGGCCTCACGGGTGATCAAGGGGTCATGATTCCACACCCCAATATTAAGGATCTCATGGTACGAGATGAAGTAATAGATGCTGTTAAAGCCGGTGATTTCCACATTTGGGCAGTGAAGACAGTTGATGAGGGGGTCGAACTCTTGACTGGTGTTCCTGCTGGAGTAAAAGGCAAAAATGGAGATTATCCTAAGAAAAGTATCAATGGTATGGTCAATGCCAAATTGAAAAAGCTCGGTGAGATGCTTATGGCATTGACGAAAGAAGATGATGGTGAAACGAAGTAGGGGAGTTCGTAAAGTTGATTTGCTCAGTGAATTGACAAGCTGTAGTATGCAATGAAATGATTCTATCTTTCATGTTTTATACAGTCTTTCCTATTTGTGAGGTCTTGAATGGATTTATTGAAACTTAATATTTGGCGTAAAATTATTATTATTGCTTATATTGTAAGTCTATTAGCGATGTTTCTTATTGATTGGGGATACCATTTCAATATCGGTCATGTGATTCGACTCGGAGTGGGGGCTCTTGTCTTCTGGGTTGTTGTGGATCGAGTTTAGTCTTGAGAGTGTCTATATTCATAAAACTTGTCTAAAATTTTTTTCAGAAAAAAAATAATTCATTTCTTATTTGCTTGACGGAAACTTATTCATTTGTTTAAAAAACTATAAACAATTCACAAAGGTGATTTCATATGTCTGTTTTTGACACCAGAACTATTCTTAATGTGCTTCTATCTGTAAGCACAGTCGTCGTCGTAGACGTAGTAGTAGGTGATGTCATAAAGGACGCACTTTAGTGGGATTGTAGAATAAAATCAGGATGTTTCTTAACCCCCGTCGGTGCAACCGGCGGGGGTTTTGTTTTGCACTCGCCGGAGACAGATGGGACCTCAGGAGGTTCGACATGCAAATGAGTGGCGCTGAAATCATCATCAAACTTTTGGAACGTCAGGGTGTCAAAGTTATCGCAGGGATTCCTGGTGGAGCAAATCTGCCAATGTATGATGCTCTGAGTAGGAGTAAAAATATTCGCCATGTGCTTGCCCGGCACGAGCAAGGAGCAGGGTTCATTGCTCAGGGGATCGCTCGGGTGACCGGTGAGCCTGCTGTTTTTTTTGCGACATCAGGACCGGGGGCGACAAATACGTTGACAGCCATCGCTGATGCCAAACTTGATTCTATTCCTGTTATTTGCATTACAGGTCAAGTTCCTCTTTCCATGATTGGTACCGACGCTTTTCAAGAAGTTGATACCTATGGACTGAGTGTTCCTATTACAAAGCATAACTTTCTTGTTCGTTCTCCAGAGGACCTTTTTGACGTCATTCCTGATGCCTTTCGTATAGCATCTTCCGGAAGGCCTGGGCCTGTTGTTATTGATATCCCCAAAGATATTCAATCCGCAATCATGGAATTTGATGAATGGCCTTTGCCCGGAAAGAAAGACAGTGAACCGGAATTGATTTTGGCAGAAGTTGAGCGTGCCGCCATGATGATAAATAAGTCCATAAAACCAATTTTATATCTTGGTGGAGGTGTTATCCAGTCCGAAGCGTCAGATGCAGCTCTTTTCTTGGCAGAAAAGGGGAATATTCCATCAGCGTTAACATTAATGGGGTTGGGGCTCATCCCGGATGATCATCAATTAAATTTGGGTATGCTTGGCATGCATGCAGCGCGATATACAAATTTGGCTCTTGAGGAGTGTGATTTGCTAATCGCTGTTGGTGTTCGTTTTGATGATCGTGCAACAGGACGCGTGCCTTCATTTTGCCCACAGGCAAAGATAATTCACATTGATATAGATCCGAGTGAATTGGACAAAATAAAAAATGCTCACGCAACAGTTACTGGTGATGTTGGGAGTGTTTTAAAAGCACTTGCCCCTCTTGTTGTGAAGAAGGATAGAGAGCAATGGCTGCTTCAGGTAAAGAGTCTGAAAGAAGAGAATCCTATGATTATTCCGGATTCCGAAAATCCGAGTTCTCCCTATGGTGTCATTATTAAAGCTGCAGAATTAGCAGGAGAAAAGGCTATCGTTTGTACCGATGTTGGGCAACACCAGATGAGGACAGCTCAAGCATATCCTTTCAAATACCCAAGGCAGTGGTTGACTTCTGGAGGGTTGGGAACAATGGGCTTTGGACTCCCTGCCGCCATTGGAGCCTCCTTGGCTGAACCAGAAAAGTTGATTCTTTGTTTTAGTGGAGATGGGTCCATCATGATGAATATTCAAGATCTTGCGACAGCCATGGAACAAGGGGTGAATGTTAAGATTATCCTGACTAATAATAATGCTCTCGGACTTGTGCGGCAACAGCAGGATCTATTTTATGGTAAACGCTATTATGCATCTGATTATACTCAGAAAGTTGATTTTATTCAGATAGCAAAGGGGTTTGGCGTTGCGACTTATGATTTCTCCACAACAGACGATCCTATTGCTCTATTGATTGAAGCATTTTCAAAGACAGGACCTGCATTGATACATGTCCCGGTGAGCCCGGATGCTCCTGTTTATCCAATGGTTCCTCCAGGAGCAGCAAATTCGGAAATGATAGGAGGGTATAGTAATGACTAGACAAACGGTACTTGAGTTGACAGTGAGTAATCATCCGGGTGTCATGTCCCATATTTGTGGGTTGTTCGCCAGAAGAGCATATAATGTAGAAGGCATTGCCTGTATGCCTGTGAATGGGGGGAAAAGAAGTAAAATCTGGTTACTCGTGAATATTGAACCTCGGCTGGATCAGATGGTCAAACAAGTCGTGAAGTTAGAAGATGTGCTTGTTTTGGAACGTCGGGATAAAGGGCACGCAATCTTTGATACCATGAATGAATTTGTTCAATAAATTCAGGTCGAGGTCCAATCGACAATGGTCTATGTAAAAAAAACGGCCAATTTTATTAAATAAAAAAAGACCAGTCAGTAGTTGACTGGTCTTTGAGTATTCTGGAGCTGACGAGCAGGATTGAACTGCCTACCTCATCCTTACCAAGGATGCGCTCTACCGATTGAGCTACGTCAGCAAATTAACAGGAGATTATGATAAAATTTACTCTAACTCTTACAGAGTAAGCTTGCTACGTTAATCGTGGGAAGAAATCAACAACAAAAATAAGTGTGGCACGAAAAAACGCCGCTCAATGAGACGGCGTTTTAATATCTGGAGCTGACGAGCAGGATTGAACTGCCTACCTCGTCCTTACCAAGGACGCGCTCTACCGATTGAGCTACGTCAGCTTCTTTGCTGTGTTTCAATGAAACGCTGGACTGACTCAGTCAGTCCAGCGGGGTATTTCATTGTTGGTCGGGATGAAAGGATTTGAACCTTCGACCCCTTGAACCCCATTCAAGTGCGCTCCCAAGCTGCGCTACATCCCGACGTCGAGGGGAGTAACTATCTGTGTGGCGTATGATTGTCAATCCCTTTTTTAGAAAAAAAATTCAACAGCGTGTTTTTTCAAAGAAATATACATCATAGAGTTGAGTTGTGTTCTTATTTTCTTTTGACTAAAAATAAAAATATGGCTGATTATAATGGTGTTTTTTCTCATCTGCGTATAAATAAGTCTAGAACGCTCGGTGGTGTATGCTTTTTTTTAGGTAGGCAGTAACCAATGGGCGTACTCCAACTGAGAATTCGTAATTAATACGGGGAGAGTACCATGGCCGATGAAGCCCTGAAAGATATCAATCAATTTTTGACGTTTACCTTGGGAAAAGAGATCTTCGCCCTTGATATTGGGACTGTCAGGGAAGTTCTCGAATTGACATCTATCACTAAAATACCTCGCACTCCGGAATTCATGAGGGGAGTCATTAATCTCAGAGGCCATGCTGTCCCTGTGGTAGACATGCGGCTTAAATTAGGCATGTCCAAGGGTGAAGATACTGTTGATACATGTATTATCATTGTTGAAATTGAGTTTGATGGAGAGTTCACCGTTATGGGGGCTCTTGTGGATTCTGTGAGAGAAGTTTTTGAAATGATGCCGGATACCATTGAGCCTGCTCCCAAGATGGGGGCGGCAATCAATGCAGAGTATATTAAGGGTATGGGGCGTCAGAATGAACAGTTTATCATCATAATTGATATCAATAAGATATTCTCAGCAGAAGAACTTGCCATTGCCAAAGAACTGGCTGGTATGGGAGGGGGCGCAGACCATCTTTCGCCACAAGAAGATTCAGTTGCTGCTTATGCATAAAAAAACGGCCTTCATGTGCGTGAAGGCCGTTTTTTTTAGCTCATTTCTTCCCTGTTAAACGTTTTATCCCAAGCTATTTTCCCTTCAGTCTTTTTTTGTTTTCTCAGAAGAATGTAGATTGCCCCAGCCCCTCCATGTTTGGGTTGTGCTGTGCAAAAAGCCAAAACAACCTGTTTAAGGGGATCGTGTGTCAGCCAAGACTCCGTTTCTCGTCGAAGGACCGATTGTCCTCCTGGCGAGTTGATTCCTTTACCTGTCACTACCAAGACACATCTATTATCTTGCCGATGATTTTCTTGCATAAATGAAAGCAATTTTTCATGAGCTTGAACTGTCGTCATTCCATGCATGTCGAGGCTTGCAGAAATATCAAATGATCCAGCTTTGAGTTGCTGAAATGTTTTGATATCAAGACCCCGCACATATCCATACATAAAATCTTCCGTATATTCGAGCTCAAATTCAAAAGCCCCTCGAAGGAAGCTCTGTAAATCTCTTTTGACTTTTTCTTCAGGATCTAGGTCAACTGAAGAGCATGAAGAGTTTGTCTGGGGTGATATTTGTCTTCCCTGGGTTCCATCCATTTGTTTGACTCCCTGCATAGCCGAAAAGAACAAGGCTTCATCAGCATGATCATCCGGTTCAGGCGACTCTCTTGGGCGTTCTTTTTTTTCATAAGGGAGAGAGTAGGCATCTTTGTTCTCTTTCTTAAAATTGAGTGCTTTCAGGTCACCAAGGTTTTTGATTTTATTTTTTTTTCCCATATATTTTCTCCATTCCGATGTTGCGTTTATCATTTGGGTACTTATCTAGAAAAAGCGGATTTGTACCTCGTGTTCCTGTCCTGGCCAATACGATTGACTGGACTTCCATAACAGGCTTCAGTAGAAGACCTGTTCGCACATTGATTCAAAGTGAGGGAATACATGCTGACGATTGAAGACTTGCATGTCAATATCGGTGATAAACAGGTTCTTGAAGGGATCAACCTGGAAATCAGGGAAGGTGAGACCTTTATACTGTTCGGTCCCAATGGCTCAGGCAAGACCTCTCTACTTATGACCCTTATGGGGTTTAATGGGTATGAGATAACTCAGGGAAAAATCTTTTTCAAAGGCGAAGACATTACTGAAGCTCCTATGTATGAGCGAGCTAGGCTGGGTGTGGGCATGTCCTTTCAACGCCCGCCGACCATTCACGGTCTGAGAACTCGACATTTGGTCAAAATGTGTTCTCGCAAAGGTAATGTTGATCCTGACTTGCTCGCTGAGATAGTGAATATGACTGAATTCCTTGATCGCGATATCAATGCCGGTTTTTCTGGTGGAGAAATAAAGCGTTCGGAACTGTTACAGTTGATGGCACAACAGCCGGATCTTGTTCTTTTTGATGAGCCGGAATCCGGTGTCGATATGGAGAATATGCAACTCGTTGGTCGGGTAGCTCGCGATGTTTTAGATGGTAATTACAATGTTGCCCCGGATTTGAGCCTCAAGGAACGCAAAGCCCAAACCAAGACAGCCGGGTTGATCATCACACATACAGGCTATATTCTCGACTATGTTAACGCCGATCGTGGTCAAGTACTCTATAAAGGGCATTTGTGCTGCGAAGGAAGACCTCGCGATATTCTCGATCACATTCGTCAGCACGGCTATCAGGAATGCGTGCGTTGTATGAACTAGCATCGCATAAGGAGTCAGTACGATGAGTAAAGTAGATCTTTCCGAATATAAATTTGATGGATTTGAGCAGCAGGCTTTATCTGATTTAACAGCATTGTCTGCTGAAGATCAGGATCAACTTCTCATGGCAGGGGTTGTCTCTGACCTGGATATGCGTTCCGCATCGTATCTTCAAATGGATCAGTCCGCAGTTCACTGTCAATCCAAAGACGATAACGTCGAAATTATGGATATCAAGGACGCCCTGAAGAAATATGATGGCCTGAAAGAGTATTTCTGGAAGTTGGTTGATCGGGATAAGGATGAGTTCACTCAATCTGCCGATGACAATTTGCATGGTGGGTATTTTATTCGCGTCAAGGCTGGTGCGAAAATCAAAGACCCCATTCAATCATGCCTTATGCTCAAATCTGAGCAGGTTGGGCAAAATGTTCATAACATTGTCATCATAGAAGAAGGTGCAGAGGCTCATATCATAACAGGATGTTCCGTTGCACATGGGACCAAGGCTGGTGCTCATCTTGGTATTTCTGAATTCTTTGTCAAAAAAAATGCTTCCTTGACTTTTACCATGGTTCATAATTGGGGTGAAAGCGTAGCCGTGCGTCCGCGCTCTGCCGGAGTGGTAGAAGAGGGCGGTAAATTCCTTTCTAATTATGTGCTGCTAAAACCAGTCAAAGACTTGCAAATGTACCCAGCTATCACATTGAATGGTCCTCACTCTGTGGCGCGTTTCAATTCTGTTGTTGTCGCATCAGAGGGGTCTCATTTGGATATGGGGAATCGCGTTATTATGAACGCGCCACATACTCGGTGTGAGATTATTGCCAGAACTATTGCAAGTGGTGGGACCATTATCAATAGAGGGCATATCGCCGCCAGTCATGTGCCAAGTAAAGGACACTTGGAATGCCAGGGGCTTATTTTGGGAGATGGCCGTATCTGGGCGATTCCAGAACTTGATGGAACTGCCGAAGGTGTCGAGCTTTCTCATGAGGCGTCTGTTGGCAAGATTGCGCAAGAGGAAATTGAATATCTCATGGCTCGTGGGATGGATGAAGATGAAGCAACGTCTACCATTGTGAGAGGTTTTTTGAATACCGACATTATGGGGCTGCCAGACAAGCTGCAAAAGGCGATCGATAAGCAAATTGAAGAATTGCAGTCTTCAGATTCTATGTAATTCTTGTTTGATAAATTTGAAAAGGCGAGATTGTTATAATCTCGCCTTTTTTTGTTCTTGAGATACGCTCGTATAATACAACTTGAAGAAAGCTTTGACTCATATTATGTAATTATGACCGTGAAAATATGCCATATATGCTGGTCAAAAAAGTTTTTTTAGCTCGTTGAGAGTCAGAAAGGATAGTGGATGTCAAAGAAAGAACTGATACTGAATGCAGCCCAGGAGCTTTTTGCACGATGTGGTTACGCGGGTACAACCATGAAAATGATTGCAGTGGAAGCTGGGGTGGCGTCAGGGTTGGTTTTTCATTATTTTGATAACAAGGAAAACCTCTTTATGGAGGCTGGAAGTGACCTTATTGACGTAATGATCGAAGATCTCAGGGGGAAGATTGCTCAAAGTGCCTCAGGCTGTGAGGCCTTAGGGACTTTTGTGAGAGCATATCTCGACTTTACTGTGACACACGCAAAAACTTTTCCAACCATGATTCGTTGTTCGCCCTTTAGTGATGATAACCCTGAGCTTGATAGGGGGAGGATTGGCAAAAAGTTTATGGAGCTTATCAATCTTATTGAGGATATTTTAACACAAGGAATTGATGATCAATCCATTTGTCCACTACCTGTCACCCAAACAGCATTTATGGTGTATGCCAATATTGTTGGTGCTGTTCGTACCCGTTTTTTAGCTCCCTATGAAGTGGATAATCTTTATGAAGAAGCATGTCAGTTCGTTTTGAGAAGTGTCGGCAAAATGAGAGACGGCCAATGTTAGTATTCTCTACGCGCCCTTTAGGCTCATAATCGGATGCCCGGTTATAAAGGACATCTGGCGGGGGGACTGTTTTTTGCTGTGATGGGGCTTGTGGGCGTGACACTTCTTGGCTGGCTACTACTTACGCCGTTACTGGCTTTGGGTTTAATTGGCTTTTGTCTGCTTGGAGCGCTTTTCCCGGATGTAGACACTGATTCGAAAGGTCAACGCCTTTATTATTTGATTTTTGCAATTGTTGATCTGGGGTTCATACTACAACAGCATTATTTATGGGCTTCTTGGCTCGGCCTTTTTGCAATGCTGCCACCTATGGGGTCACATAGGGGATGGACACATACATGGTGGGCTATGGTGGTTGTTCCATTGCCTATCATTGTTGTACCAGCTGTTATTTTGGGAGGGGAAGGGCTCAAGCTTTTCGTTCTTTTTTATGTCGCTTTTGTTGTCGGCTATTTTTCACATCTGCTTCTTGATTGTGAGTTTTGCTAATACTCTTTCTAGATTAGACGGAACAAAAAGAAGTGGGTTCACTTTATCGGACCACTGAGCGGCGAATTTAAGGTGGACAGTTTTACGTGTTACGCCGCCTTGTGGGTCCATCCCAGAGGGGGTACCCCCTCTGGGATGGGACCGCTTTGATATATCTCCATCGGCTTGCGTCCGTCAAAGGTCTTATGAGGACGCCGATTATTGTAGAAGTTAAACCACCAGGCCAAGGCACTCCGCAGCTCACTTCCTGTCTCCAGTTCCCGCAAGTAGACACATTCGTATTTCAAAGACTTCCAGAGTCGTTCGATCATGACGTTATCCATCCAGCGTCCTCGGCCATCCATTGAAATGCGGATGCCAGCATCCCGCAGAGTCTTTGTGAATTCATAGCTGGTGAACTGGCTCCCCTGGTCTGTGTTGAATATCTCAGGTTCTCCATAACGGTTGATCGCATCCTCCAAAGCTACGACACAAAAGTCGGCCTCCATCGTATTCGACAAACGCCACGACAATACTGCCCGGCTATGCCAATCCATGATTGCCACGAGATACAAGAAGCCTCGTTTCATCGGAATGTAAGTAATGTCGGTACACCAAACTTGATTTGGCTTTGTGATCTTCATGTTCCGCAACAAATACGGATATATTTTGTGCTGTGGATGAGGATCACTCGTCCTCGGTTTTTGGTAAATCGCCATCAAGCCCATCTTGCGCATAAGTCGTCTCACACGACCACGGCCAACCAGATGCCCTTCATCCCGCAGAATGTTGCGCATCTGGCGTGAGCCGAAAAATGGTAGCTCCATGAACAACTCGTCGATGCGTTTCATCAACTCCAAGTTATACGATGATTCGCCAATCGGCTGATAATAGTATGTTGAGCGTTGCAGTTTGAGGATTCTGCATTGTCGCCGGACGCTGAGTTGTGGATGCTCTTTGTCGACGACTTCACGCCTTCGCTCGCAGCTCAGATTTTGGCGAAGGCTTGTTGCAAAAAATCCTTCTCGATCAGAAGTTGGCCGATCTTAGCGTGCAGATCCTTGATATGTGCATCGTCCATTTGCTGGCTCTTCTCTGCCTTGCCAGAAAATGACGCGACAATACCTTCTTTGGCTTGTCGTTTCCACGTGGATATCTGGTTGGTGTGAACTCCATACTTGCTGGCCAGCTCGGAAAGTGTGTGCTCGCCAGACAAAGCGTCGAGGGCTACACGGGCTTTGAATTCAGCAGTAAATCTTCTTCTCTTCTTGGACATCGAAAAGCCTCCTTCGGCTATCATATGTCCACCTTATACTGTGGTCCAGTTTCTTAGACCCACTTCTAAAAATAGGCGATTTTAAGAGACGAGTTTCTGATAAAGGTGCATATATCTCTCAGCCATTGTAATGTCAGTGAAGCCATTTATTGTAATTGAACCGTTTTCGATCAATTTATCAGAAAGTTGTTTGTCCTCTATAAGCCGTACGATTGCCAAAGCTAAATCCTTGGCGTCACGGTTTTGGAAGATCAAGCCATCCTGCTCATGCGTAACAAGTTCAAGGTTCGACTGGAGATCAGAAGTAATCACGGGAGTGCCGGAGGCCCAGCCTTCCTTGATCACGGCGTTAGATCCTTCTCCATCAATTGAAGGGACGGCAAGAATATCAATTTCAGGTAAAACTTCCTTGCTGTCTTTATAGCCTAGAAAAATGATTGATCCCGTGAGTTCTAATTCATCTGCCCTGATTTTCAATTGCTGTAAAAGAGGCCCATCCCCGGCGATAAGACATTGCCAATCTGGAAGAGTCTTCTTTTTTTTCAGTTCAGCCAAGGCTTCAATAAGAACTTCGAATCCCTTTTGCGTACTGAGGGCTCCAACTGCGCCGATAGTTAAGAGGCGGTGCTCATGCTTTTCTTTGGAGTACAGTGTAGCATCAATGCCACTGTGGATTGTCGTTGTTTTTTCTCTTGGGATTTCACAGCGTATAAGTATTTGTTGAATCTCTTTACTGACTGCGACGAGCGCATCTCCGTATAGGTATTTTTTCCGACTCCATCCAGTCTTCAAAGGGTATGAAACTCTTCTGCTATGGATAAGTTTAAAATTGCCAAGGTACATTTTGGCAAGAGCAGCGAGAGATGCTCCTTTCGCATCATTGGTATGCACTATATCCGGTTTTTCAGAAGAAACGATATGAATAAACCGGTATATATTGAAAAGATTCCAGTCACACCCTGAGGGCAGCGTGAAGCAACGGATTCCAACTTCTTTAAGGATTGCTTCAAGTGGCGCCCCTTGAGGAGTGACCACTATTGGTTCCACTCCCGCAGTTTGTTTGAGGTATCGAGCCAAATAAAAGACTTGTCGCTGCCCACCACGAATTATTTTTCCTAAATCAAGAAGAAGGACTTTCAAAGAGATATCCTGTTATTTTAGTATGCTTATTAGAGTCTCTGCTATGGTTTCAAGGTTTAAACACACCGTAAAACCAGCTTGATGCATGATTTTGAGCTTTTGTTCGATGCCCATTTCTGTTTCGAGAATAGCTCCTGCATGCCCCAGTCGTTTGCCGGGAGGCGCAGTACATCCTGCGATGAATGAGACAACTGGTTTATGAAATCCCGTCGAAAGAACGTATTCAGCCAGATTCTCTTCGGCTTGTCCACCGATTTCCCCAAGAACCACAATAGCCTCTGTCTTGTCATGATATTTGAGCATTTCAAAAAGTTCGACGAAATCAGTCCCAATGAAAGGGTCTCCGCCAATTCCCAAGCAGAGTGACTGCCCTATTCCACGGGAGGTAAGACGGTCGGCAACTTCATAGGTCAGTGTACCGCTACGGGAGAGGATTGCCACGGGACCGGCGGAGAATGGAGTCGTCGGCATAATCCCTATTTTCATGGCATCCGGTATAATAATACCCGGAGAATTGGGGCCTATTATTTTTGTCTTTGAATGTCTTGTTTGTTCCAAGGTTGCTATCATTTGATGTTGTACAATACCTTCGGTGATACAAATGGCCCACGGAATTTCATTACAGGCAGCTTCCATGATGGCATCAGTTGCCAAGGAAGGAGGTACAAATATAATAGTGGCACCGATCTCATGATTTGCTTTGGCTTCTACAATGGAATTGTAAACTGGAATATTTAAGACATCTTTGCCCCCTTTAAAGGGAGTCACTCCAGCTACCACATTTGTTCCATAGTCAAGCATCAGCCGTGTATGGAGTTGGCCTTCTCGGCCTGTTATTCCTTGGACAAGGACTGGTGTTTCTTTTGATAGTTCAAATGGATATCCATCTGTCTGTTTCTTATATCTTTTTCTTGTTTGTCGAGGAAAACTAAGCATGGATTTAACGACAGAGGGGGGGGCGTTTTTCGGGGTAAAATCGTGCAATAAGCAAATTGCAGATTGCATGTCATTGGCAATATGTAAATTCTTCGTATTCATAGCAGTGAGTATCGCAAGCCCCGCATTCGCATCATTGCCGGCCATTCTGGCTACAATGGGTTTCTGAGGAGGCATTCCATTGAGTGCTCCCTTCAATGCAAGCGCTACTTTTTCACAGGACAGTATTCCCCCAAATAAATTAATGAAAATTGCTTTCACTTTATGGTCGCCAAAGAGCAATTCCAATGCTGTTTGCATGCGTTTTTGATCAGCTGCTCCGCCAAGATCAAGAAAGTTGCTTGCTGGAAGATTTGAAAGGTTGAGCAGGTCCATGCTGGCCATTGCCAACCCTGCGCCATTGACCATCAGTCCAACCCAACCTGGTAAGCTTACATAGGAAAGGCCGGCATCTCGTGCTGTGTTTTCTTCAGCAGTTGCATGTTCACGTTGGTAAAACTCTTCCATGGCAGGGTTCAGGTCGACATAGTTGTCATCGATTTCAACCTTGCCATCCAAAGCCGTAAATTGATTTTTATTATCAATGACCAATGGATTGATCTCTGCCATCAGGAGGCCGTAATCCAACATTCCCTTAAAAAGGTTCGATACAATCTTTGAAAACATCCCGTAATTATCATTTGTTATATTCAGATGGAAAAAAGCCGAGCGAATCTGATGAGGGAGAAGACCTTCTGGCAAGTAAATCTGTTGCACCAACAGATTCTCTTTTCCTAACTTTTCTATTTCAATACCGCCTTGCCTGCCAACAGTGAGTAAAATACATTTTTTCTCTCTCGATAGAGTCAGTGAAAGGTAGAATTCGCGCTCGATGGGAATAGCAGGTTCAATTCTTATAAAAGGAGGAAGCTGATCTTTTATTTTCAAAGAAAAAAGAGTCTTTGCTGTGTCGATGAAATCTTCCTCGCGAGTAACACGCAGAATTCCACCGGCTTTACCCCGTCCACCGGTCAGTACTTGAGATTTTAAATACCAGGGCAAAGGAAAGGGAGGAGTGGTCTCTTCCGCCTGGCCAGGAGCGACTGTTATTGCTCTGGGTGTTGGAATGTCAATTTTAGAAAAAAGAATTTTACTGTTATGTTCATTAAGAAGCATTGTTATCCCCATTTCTTGATGGAATGCCATCCATTAATATTTAAGGTCACCTAAGTAACTCATACCACGGAAAAAGAATAGCATAGTGCGTGTTCGCAAGCACTCAGTTTTCACTCTCTCAGAGTGGATAAAGAATATTTGCTGACGGGAGATGAGCACCCCTCTGGCGTCTGTCAAGGCGATGGGGGCATATCTTGGGGGAGGACTTTTTGAAAGGCAGCGAGTGAGATACGTGATTGTCTTATAGCTGGGCGGGTTCAAGAACCCCTTGCCTCAATCCGTTGTGAAACAAGGAATTCTTTTGTTTTTTAAGGATTACCCATCCGTATTGAGTTGGGTGATAATTTTTTCTAAAGTCTCAGGTACAATTGATTCTGGGACTTGGCAGGTGCCTACCGCTTGATGCCCTCCGCCGCCGAAAGTTAACATCAATTTCCCGATGTCGCTTTTGCTCGTTTTGTTCGTAATGGAGTGCCCCACGGTTAAGACAACATTTTGTTTCTTGAATCCCCAGATGACGCGGATACTGACATTACAATCAGGAAAGAGAGTATAGACCATAAATCGATTCCCACAATAAATTGGTGCCTGATCACGCAGGTCAATCACCACTACATTGTCATGTACTTTTGTGTTTGCCTTCAACATATCGATAAATAAAGGTTCATCTTCGTAATATTTATCAATGCGCTCTCGAACATCTGGAAGCTGCATGATTTCTTCCGCTGTCATAGTTCTGCAATATTCGATCATATCAAGCATGAGCTGATAATTACTAATTCTATAATCGCGATATCGCCCTAATCCGGTTCGAGGGTCCATCATGTAGCCAAGCAAAATCCACCCTGTTGGTTTGGTTATATCATTTGTAGAGAGAGCAGCAGAGTCAACTTTATCAACCGCATCCATCATGGGGATGAAACCTGGAGGAAATTTGTCAGCACCATAATATTCATAAATGACACGCGCACAACTTGGGAGTGGAGTACTTCTCCCCTCAAATTCTATATCACCTAAACGGTCTTTTTCACTTGTGTGGTGATCAAACCAGAGGCCACAACCCGGAACATACGGAACATTAGCTAAAACATCTTTTTTACTGACTTCAACCTTACCGTCTTGGAGATCTTTGGGGTGAGCAAAGAGATAGTCATCAATAATATTCATGTGTTTCAGCAATGTGGCACAAACAAGGCCATCGAAATCAGATCGGGTAACTAGCCTCATAGCATCTACTCCGTTAAATTTAAGTCAGTTGGGAACATAAAATTAAGTATGTGGTGTTGATTTATTATGTGCTCCAGTTTTTTTTGTCAAAATAAGAACGTTATTATTTAACTGTAACGGCGTAATTCGCTTGCCCGTAGCTCCCTGAGCAGCTTGCCAGAGGCCGGTCCTTTATTGTGCATATTAGGTGGCAACGAAACTGATAAAATTAACTCTAAGTCTCGCAACGCACGTTCTGTGAAATTGAGAGATTGATCAGCAACAACGAGTGTGAGTACTCCTTGAAGGCATTTGGAAATATGAAGGTCAACGAGTAAGTCTACCTTTGTTGTCGGGCGTAATTCATCATAACGGGCTACAAGCATATGCCACCGTGCTGCTTGAGAACCAGCTTGGGAAAAACTGTTAGACAGACGTATTCGCGATGCGATGTCCACCGCTCTTTTTATTCCTCTTTTATCATGACCATAGTGAGAGGGGAGGAGTTCTTTGGGTGTGGAGGTTTTTCCAAGATCATGACAAAATCCCATCCAAACTTGTTTGCTTTCGCCAGCCATGCGATCCATTACCTCTGCGGTGTGTTCTATTACATTGGAATTGTGGTATTTGGAGGGGCCAGCAGGTATGGATAATCCGCCGTCAAACTCTGTAAACCATGGTGAAAGGCATCCTCCAAGGGCCAGAAGGCGCAAGTAGTTGCCTGGCCTTGCCGAAGAGAGGGCCTTGAGAGTTTCTTGGCCTATACGATCAGGGGCAAGAGTGTTTAGTAAGCCTTTCCTGGCGACAGAGTGCATACTGTCCAGTAACTCTTGGTGTGGTGAAAAATCAGGAAATTTGGCCCAGAAGCGTGCTGCTCGGAATATTCTAAGAGGGTCTTCCTGAAAAGCATGAGAAGATGCGGGTCTCAATGTCAAAGTATGCAGATCTTCAAGTGCTTTGGGATGACAGAGAAGAGTACCATTTTCATCCAAGATGAGAGCATTGACAGTTAAGTCTCTGTTCTTTAAATCTTTATCCAGAGTGGGAGCTCTTAGAAATGAAAATTCGCATCCATTGATAAGAAAAACAGGAAAAGACTTGCCAACTCTTTTAGCCAGCGGGAATCTTCTCTTAAACTCTTCCTGAGTTATTTCGGTTACAAGATAGTCGCGGTCAGTAATGGAATTTCCCAACAAGAGATCGCGCACAGCTCCGCCAGCGAGATAAATATTCATATCCAGTAACTATCATAAGGTAAATCATGCTGCCACCAGGAATTTATTTGTGGGAATCTGGAGATCAATCCCTTGTGAGTCCTTCAACCACGGAATCTATTTCTCTAACAAGTCCTCTATGGAAAAGGGAAATTGAACGGTGTGGACCATGGAATGATATCGTAACAGTAGATGGCGTCGGGGATTTTCTTCAAAGCTCCATAGTGACAGACTTGACCATTGTAGTTTGTGGCAAATGCTCAACAACGATGGAGGCAATTCGTGCTCTGGAGAAGAATAATATACTTGGAGAATGGGGCACTCTCATTGCTGTTGAACAAAGTCATGGGCGCGGGCAATTGAGGCGTCATTGGATCTCTCCGCCTGGCAATCTCCATGCTTCAGCTCTTCTTCCAGCAACGCCAAAAGAGGGGATTTGGAGAGGTGCAATGAATGATCTTCTTCCTCTTGTCTGTGGCTATCTTTTATCAGATGGACTTGCTCTCGCGGGTGCTCAAACTCAAATAAAATGGCCCAACGACCTTCTCCAAAATAATCGTAAAATTGGTGGGATCCTGATTGAAGAGCAAGGAGGGGTAGATATTCTTGGATTCGGGTTGAATTTTGTTCAGTCTCCACCTGATGCGCTCATGCGCGAAAATCATTCTGTTTCAGCGGCTGTTTTGCAAACAGAGTTTGGTTCATTGGGGGTCCTTGAGCTCTGGGAAACCCTTGTGAACCACAGTAAAAGGGTGTATGACTTTGTGCTTGGCGAGTTGACTCCATCCCAATTCCGTTCGGCCCTCACCAATCGGCTTGCATGGTTAGGCAAGCAGATTTTGGTCCAGGAAGGGGATAAAGAAGCCTATTTTGCCAAGGTCGTCGGAATTTCATCTCGTGGTGGACTCAAGGTTTGTCACGCAGAAGGGGAAGGAGTTCTCTTCTCCGGTTCAATTGCCCCTCTATAGCCATTTTCGTGGCAGGCTTTACGCCAAGAGGCGATTTTCAGTCATTTCTGTTTAAGGAGATCAGTGGTATCCATGCAACCGAAGTCCTTTGAAAAGGTGCTTGAAGAGGTTAAGGGGAAACGCATTCTTGTTGCCAACCGGGGAATCCCGGCTCGGCGTATTTCCCGTTCAATTACTGAGATGTTCAACGCAAAGGCGATCATGACCGCCACGGATGTTGATAAAACATCTCCCGCAACCTCAGGAGCCAATGAGCTGCTCATGCTCGGCGCAGATCCGCGTGCTTATCTTGATCTTGACCGAGTTATTCGAAAAGCCAAGGCCAACGATGCCGTAGCCATTCATCCTGGATGGGGATTTGGTGCCGAAGATGATTCTTTTCCGGCTAAGTGTAAAGAGGCCGGTCTGATTTTTATCGGTCCTCCACAAGAACCGATGAGAATACTCGGAAATAAAGTTGCGGTTAGGAAGTTGGCGCAAGAGCAAAATGTTCCTGTTGTCCCGGGCTCAGAGGGAGCCGTTTCGATCCCTGAGGCCCGTGTGATTGCACAGGAGATTGGTTTCCCTGTGATGCTTAAGGCTGAGGGGGGCGGTGGTGGCCGTGGGATTTATGAAGTTTACAAAGAAGAGGATTTGGAAAACGCTTTTTCCAAAGCATCGGCTTTAGCTCAGGCTTCTTTTGGAAATCCTAGGCTCTATGTAGAAAAATTATTGACTTCTGTTCGGCATATCGAAATTCAGGTTGTTGCCGATATGTACGGCAATGTCTTTTGCTTTGATGAAAGAGATTGTTCAGTCCAAAGAAATCATCAAAAGCTGATTGAGATAACTCCATCACCTTGGCCAAAGTATACAGAAGAGCTTCGCCAACAGCTGAAGGAATACTCTCGGCGTCTTGTTTCTGCCGTTGGGTATTACTCGCTGGCAACAGTGGAATTTCTTGTTGATAAAGATTGTGTGCCCTATTTGATTGAGGTCAATACCCGTCTTCAGGTTGAGCATGGTATTACGGAATGCCGGTATGGAATTGATCTTGTCGAAGAACAGATTGCCATTGCTTTCGGTGCTGAACTCAGGCTGAGTGACGAGAAGACAAAGGCTTACCAGTGGGCTTTCCAGTGCCGCATCAACTGTGAAGATCCCCAGAAAAATTTTGAACCTAATTCTGGTCGAATCACACGATATGTTTCACCGGGTGGCCAGGGAATCAGGATCGATTCCTGTATTGGTGACGGCTACAGATTCCCATCCAATTATGACTCTGCTGCTGCACTGCTGATTTCTTACGGTAACTCCTGGCATAAGGTTGTTGCCCTGATGAAGCGCGCTCTACGAGAGTACATGATTGGTGGATTGAAGACGACTATTCCGTTTCATAGAAAGATCATTGAGCATCAAAAGTTTGTTGATGCCGACTATGATACCAACTTTGTACGGCAAAATTACGCAGAATTAATGGACTATTCTGATAGAGAACCGGATTCTTTGCGTATGACTCGTTTAATCGCCGAAATTTCTGCACTGGGATACAATAAATATCTCCAACTTGGAGAGTATAGAGGGCGCGATGATAAACGTGTAGGACGTTTCGAGTTGGCTGAACCACCGGAAATTTCTACATGGTTTGAACCGCACTTTGTGCGCGGAATGGATAGAGATACCATTCTTGATACGTTGCGAGCCGATCGTGAAGCCGGAATAATCAATATGACGGATACGACCACTCGTGACATTACGCAATCAAATAGCGGCAATAGGTTTCGCTTAGCTGAAGATGCCATTGTTGGGCCCAGCCTTGATAAGTGTGGTTTCTTTTCACTCGAAAATGGTGGTGGAGCACATTTCCATGTCGCTATGCTTGCCAATATGACATACCCCTTTCTTGAGGCTGCAGAATGGAACAGATTTGCTCCGAAGTCATTGAAGCAGATATTGATTCGTTCTACAAATGTATTGGGATATAAGCCTCAGCCAAAGAATGCCATGCGTATGACTGGGGAGATGATCAATGAACATTACGATGTTATCCGGTGTTTTGATTTTCTTAACCACATAGAGAATATGCGGCCATTTGCGGAAGTGGCTTTGAATTCAACAAAGAATGTTTTCGAGCCGTCGCTTTCTTTGTCTTGGGCCAAAGGGTTTACGGTGGAGCGCTATTTAACTGTGACATCTGAGATTGTTCGCATGTGTGCAGACGTCGCAGGGGTCAGTGAGAAAAAAGCGCAAAAACTATTCATTCTCGGTCTCAAAGATATGGCTGGAGTTTGTCCTCCCAGATTCATGCGTGAGTTGATTGGTGCAATAACAAAGAAATACCCTGAATTGGTTATCCATAGCCATCGTCATTACACTGATGGGTTGTTTGTTCCAACCATGGGAGCTGCAGCTGAAGCCGGTGCCCATATTATCGATGTTGCTGTTGGTGCTTCTGTTCGTTGGTACGGACAAGGAGAAGTCTTATCTACAGCAACGTACATCGAGGATGAAGTGGGTCTGAAGACTCATATTGATAAAGATATGGTTCGGGCTACCAACTTTCGGCTCAAGCAGATAATGCCTTATTATGACCGCTATACCGCACCATATTTCCAAGGCATTGATCATGATGTCGTTCGGCATGGCATGCCGGGCGGAGCGACGTCTTCTTCTCAAGAAGGAGCGCTGAAGCAAGGATACATCAAATTGCTGCCATATATGTTGAAATTTTTGGAAGGAACACGCAAGATAGTACGGTATCATGATGTGACCCCTGGATCGCAGATAACTTGGAATACTGCTTTTCTGGGAGTTACAGGTGCATATAAGCGCGGAGGAGAGCGTGAGGTTCGTCGGATACTCAATATGCTCGACATTGCGAATCTTTGTCGAGAAGAGGAATTGACCAATCTTGAAAGAGAAGCTCGTTTGGATATCTATCGGGATTCCAATGATGCCTTTAGGAATTTGCTTCTTGGAAAATTCGGCAAGCTCCCTCTTGGATTTCCTGCTGACTGGGTCTATCAGTCCGCTTTTGGAAAAGGATGGGAAACTGCAATAGCGGAACGCACAGAAGATTCCCCTCTTACAACGTTGCCCGATGTAGACCTGCCTGCTGAAAAAGCTGCTTTACAAAAAAGATTACATCGTCAGCCGACGGAAGAAGAATTTATCATGTATCTCAATCATCCTGGTGATGCCATCACGACGATCGAGTTTTGTGAGAAGTTTGGTAATGTTAATAATTTGCCAGTTGACGTTTGGTTTGAAGGCTTGGAGAAAGGCGAAGTCCTGAATTTTCAAGGGAATTGTAAAAAGCCCCATAGAATGAGAATTTTAGACATTTCAGAACCAGATGAGAATGGGATGACTGTTGTTCGATATGTCTTGGATTCAGAGATAATGAGTCATCAGGTAAAAGTGGCCGAACCAGACAGTGGAGGAAAGGATTCAACAGAGATGGCAGATCCGACCAATCAATACCATGTAGGATCACCCAGCAACGGAGATCTTTGGGTGACACATGTTCATCCTGGTGACAAGGTCAAAGCTGGAGAAGAGCTCTTTAATATATCTATCATGAAACAAGAAAAATCTGTTTTATCTCCTGTGAACGGCACTGTTCGTCGGGTGATTAAATCTGGTAATTATACAGAAGATAAAAAGATGATTCCCGTTGTTGAAGGTGAGTTGATTGTTGAGCTTGGGCCTGTCGCAGGTTCCTGCCCCACATGTAAGCATGAGATTCCCGGAGAAGAGTATAATTTCTGTCCCAACTGTGGCCAGAAGGTATAACTTTATTTTGCTGAACTGAGAATTGGTTCTAAAATAAAATGAACTAATTTTTTAAATTGAGTGAATAAACTGAAGAAGGGTGATTGGCTTTTAAAGCCTGTCATCCTTCTTTTTTTTTATACTTTTATTACCTGCCATTTATGTTTATACAGTATGAATAAGATGCTTTTTTTAGCTAAATTTGTTCAGAGGTAGAACCAATAGTTTCATTGACGGAAGAGTTGAATACCCTGTAAGCGGGTACTCAACGTTCATTCAAGATTGATTTTTATTCATTTTAAATCATAGGGAATCGTGGGCCTCGGATCGTGGTCGTTACCACAACACCGCGAACCGCACGAACATACCAGGAGGAAAAGATGGCCAAGACCCAGAAAAAGCCCGTTCAAAAAGGTGCGAATAACGCGACCCTAAAAGCGGAAGCGAAAGCTGAGAGTCTCAAAGAAAAGTTGGTCCTCAATGGAGCCGAGATAGAACTCATCGGTGAAGATGCGGAACTTCTTGTCGGCGGTAAGAATTACAATACTGCTATTATCAGCCAGATCCAGGGCATCAGAGCTCCTGAATTCAGGGCTATCTCCTCACATGTTTTTCATACTATTTTAGATGACACCAAGGTCAATGCAGCTGTGGTTCGTGCCACAGTTGATAAAGAGTATAATAAAATAGATTGGAATTCCGATGAAGTGAACGAAGACTCTGAGTTCCTTCAGCATTTCGTTCGTGAAGTTGGAAAAAAGATTCGTGAACAAGCAGATAAGCAATCTGGAACTTCCATCAAACTGCGTACGTTCGTTAATAATGTCGTTGAAGGATTCGCAACTTCCCCAGAGGGGATTGATCAGTTGAGAATGCGGTCAGTCCTTGTGCAGTCTGCAATTTTGTCAGTAGAATTGCCTGTAGAGATTCAGAAGGAAGTCAAAGAGGCATATCTTTCTATATGCAGTGAAGCTGGAATGGACGATGTGCCTGTTGCTGTGCGTTCATCTGCCGCTGGTGAGGACAGCCGCAAAAAGGCTTTTGCCGGGCTTCAGGATACATATTTAAATATTGTTGGACCAGAAACATGTCTTGAGGCGTACCACTGGGATTGTGCTTCAGCATATAATCTTCGTTCAATGACATATCGGCGTGAAGCCATTCTTGATGCCATCACCAAGGCAGAAGAGACTGGTGATGATTCCATTGCAGAGAATGCAAAAAAAGAATGGGCCATTGAACACACTTCCTTATCTGTTTGCATCATGCGCATGATCAATCCTGTTATCTCAGGGACAGCTTTTAGCGCAGATACCGCTACAGGATGTCGGGGAACAGATCGTAATGATCTGGTCTCCATCGACACAAGTTACGGACTTGGCGAAGCAGTTGTTGGAGGCATGGTTACTCCTGATAAATTTTATGTTTTCCAGCGTGATGGCGGTCATGAAGTTGTTATCCGTTATATGGGATGCAAGGAAAAGAAGATCGTTTACAAGGAAGACGGCAGTGGGACTCATGTCGTAAAGGTTCCTGAAAACGAGGTGGCTCGGTGGGCTTTGTCGATTGCTCAAGCTGAGATGGTTGCTCAGGGAGTTCGTGCTATTTCGAAAGCGTATGGCGGAATGATTATGGATACAGAATTTTGTATCGATAAAACAGACCGCCTTTGGTTCGTACAGGCTCGACCAGAGACTCGTTGGAATGAAGATTATGAGTTGCACCCCGATACAATATTTATGCGCCGCCTTGAAGTTGATAAGAAAGCTGTCGACTCTGCCGAGGTTATTCTTGAAGGTAATGGAGCCTCGCGTGGTGCTGGGCAGGGGACTGTCCGGTATCTTCGTTCTGCCTTGGAACTTAACAAGGTAAACAAAGGCGACATACTCGCTGCTGAACGGACTGATCCGGATATGGTCCCTGGAATGCGTATCGCTTCAGCCATTTTAGCTGATGTTGGGGGAGATACGAGTCATGCTGCCATCACTTCGCGAGAGCTTGGGATTCCAGCAATTATTGGAATTCAACGTCTTGAGGCTTTACGTTCTCTGGATGGCCAACAGGTCACAGTCGATGGCTCTCGTGGAAAGGTCTACCGAGGAGAGCTTCCTCTTGTTGAAGTTGGTGGTGAAATCAATGTAGCCAACTTGCCTGCAACTCAAACAAAAGTCGGTCTCATTCTTGCGGATGTAGGACAGTCTTTGTTTCTCTCACGGTTACGCAATGTCCCTGACTTTGAGGTTGGATTGCTCCGCGCTGAGTTTATGCTTGGAAATATTGGGGTTCACCCAATGGCTCTTGAAGCATATGACAAGGATGACCTTAACGACCTTGTTGATCAAAAGCTCATGGAAATGGACAAGCGGTTGACTAAGGTTATGAAAGAGCAGTTGGCGGATGGCTTGATTCGTATGCCGCTTAAATTACGTGAATATGTTGGTTTGATTACAGGACTTTCCAAAGAAATGGACTCATTGGCTGAGCAAGAAGGTTCGCGCAGTACGGATGGAGTACTTGCCATGCATCGTAAGTTGCGTGAAATGGACCACAAGCTTGATGATCACATTACTCATGCTACCGAGCGTTTGGATGTTCTGAAAACGTCTATTGACTTGGATGCCCACATAGCTGTTATTCTCGGTTTTCATGACATGTTGGAGCCTATGCCGGAACCCCGGACGGAGTACTGGAAAGCTCGTCAAGAGCATGAGCAGATAGTCGCTAACTATGTTAAAAAATTAAAAGATGAACCTGAAGTTGTCGCTTACCTTGATGAAGTTACAGCACTTCGAGAAGAAGTGGCTCTCAAGATGGGGCTGAAATCCGAGATGGATGAAGTTGCAACACTGCCGGACAGGATTCGTGGAATTCTCGAGGCACGAGGGTACACGACAGGTAAAGAAAACTATATTCAGACACTGTCACAAGGCTTAGCCCTTTTTGCCATGGCTTTCTATGGAAGCAATATCGTTTATCGGACTACAGACTTCAAATCGAATGAGTACCGTAATCTTTTGGGTGGTTCTTTATTTGAGGCCTATGAAGATAATCCTATGATCGGCTACCGAGGTGTGTCCAGAAATATACACGACTGGGAACTTGAAGCATTCAAGCTTGCACGTGGTATTTATGGTGGTAAGAATTTGAGTATTATGTTCCCATTTGTGCGGACTCTTGAAGAAGCTCGCAGTATGAAACGTTATCTTCGTCAGGTTCATAACCTCGAATCAGGAAAAGATGATCTGAAAATAATCCTGATGGCTGAAATTCCCAGTAACGCCATATTATGCAAGGAATTCCTGGAGGAGGTTGACGGTTTTTCCATAGGGTCCAACGATATGACTCAAATGGTTTTAGCTACAGATCGAGATAATGCCAGTCTTCAGCATATCTATGACGAAGAAGATCCAGCTGTTGTTTGGGCTATTCTTTGTGCTATTTTTGCCGGGCAGAAAGTAGGCAAGAAGGTCGGTTTTTGTGGGCAAGGCGTGAGTAACAGTGTGATCCTGCGAGGGCTTGTGACCATTGCCGGTATTGTTTCAGCATCTGTTGTGCCAGATACCTATCACCAAACAAAAATTGATATGGCAGCAATTGAAGCCGAAAATATTAAGACCCGCGATCTTGGGGCATGGTTGAAAAAACAACACATGAATAAATTGTGTGAATTATTGGAGAACAACAGCTACGGCCATATTCTCAAAAAATATAAATCCCCTGAAGATTTCATGGAATGGTACGAAGGAGAACTGGATCGTTTTAGTGAACAGCTTCGTGAGCATATGGAAACGCCAAAAGAAGAATTCTATCGTCAGGAAATGGAACAATTCCGAGGTACTTTTCATAAGCCTGTCATCTATGCGAGTTGGAATTGGGACAATACAGTCGCAGACGCAATGAAGCATGCTGGATTTGATTCTTTTGATGAACAGGAAGCAGCTTTGGAGGTCCAACGTTCAAAGCTGTGGTAGTCATTCATAATAAGGTAAAAAGAAGAGGGCTCTGTCACGACAGAGCCCTCTTCTTTTATACTCAACAGATTCTTTAAAATTTCTTTGCGATTTCTTGAGCGCGTTCTATTGCTTTTCCCTTGGATGTATCTCTGGCTTCCGGGGTCCCAAGAGTCGGCTGTACTGCAATTGATTGAATATCTGTAACCCCTATGAAGCCGAGGTAGTGCTTCATATATGAGGCCTGGAAATTGTATGGAGAATCGTCTGTGTAATCTCCACCTCGCGAGTATGCTATAAAAGCTTTGGCTTGAACTAATCCTTTGTAGCCATCGGGTCCGGCGAGGAAGGTGTACGTTGGTTGTGCCACTATATCCATAAAGTGCTTCAGGCGGTATGGTATTGAGAAATTCCACATGGGTATGGCAAAGACCAGTTTGTCAGCAGCCTTGAATTCTTCAATAACTTTTTCAACAGAAGCCCAATTCTCTTTGTCTTTTTCACTAAAGTCTCTTCCGTGCATGATATTGTATTTGCCGACAAGAGTATCGTTATTCAACTCTGGAAGATCCATTGCGAAAAGGTCTTTTTCAATGATTTCTGAATCTGGTGAATGGATTTTGAGTGCAGCAATAAAAGCGTCAGCTAATTGAATTGAATGTGAACGAGCCCCCCTCGGCGAGGCTTTGATGTAAAGAACCTTACTCATGAAATCCTCCTGGATTATGCTATTCTATTGGTAATACTTCCACCACCATCTATAAGAGTGGAGTTGATGGCTTGTGCCGTGTCTATCTCGGTTCCAGTTGAACCAAGGTGGGTTCCTGCTCCAAAAAATTCAGTTGATCGGGACACAACTTCTGCGCCTGCCATGGCTCTGTCATGACTGTCGCTTCCTTCCTTATTCAACCCCGAAATCACTGTGCTGGACGATTCCTGAATGGATTCAGCTCCAGCAGCCTGGTTTTCCAGCGCCATTGATGACATGCTCGAAGTGGTTATACCTATTTCTGACATATATCCTCCTCATTCTCAGTCCTCTTTATTAATATGCATCAACTCTATGTGGTTGGCAAGGACTCTCAAGATCAAAGCCTAAAAGCCCCCAATCCATCAGTTTTGGGGGCGAAGGGAAGTACAATGGTACTCTTGCTAAGAAACTTCGTCTAAAAAGCCACGTTCGAGATTTTTAAGTGATTTTGAGAGCTTTAGAAGATCATCGCCAGGGATTTTGCGTATAGTTTTTCCGTCGCTATCTACTATTTCAACCTGTACGGTATCATCTTCTTCAAGAACGTTGAACTTGAGCTGGATATCATTTCTTTCAAGGAATTGCTCAACATCCATGACGAGTTCGTCTAACTTCTCTTTGGAAAATGTTTCTGGTTGTCGATTTTGTTGCGAAGTATCCTGCTTTTGAGTGATGTCAGGAGCGGCTCTTGCTGATCCGTTGTGGCCTTGTGTCTCATCCACAACTTGAGCCGGTGTACCACTCTCCGAGCGTATACCAACCTTTAATTCTGTGCTTATTTCGGGGATATTCATGGTCTCCCTCCCTGGTGTTACACGAATCATCCCAACCTGATTTGCCTCTTACGTTTATTTTATCGGCCGATCTGATGTTTTCTTTAGGTAAAAAATCTACTTGTTGAAAAAAGTGTGTTAAAGCATATGTATTCGCTAAATGAATTGACTGTTTTGGTAATTTTTACTATAATTTTTTTTGTAAAATATATAATTATTCTAGGCTTTTGAAGTGTTATATGTGACTTGGGGTATGCGTCCTTTAAATATTACACAGAGGAATAATGCCATTCTTACTTAAGCACCATTTTGATCCTGATTTAGATCTTCACCGCCTGAAGCCTCAGATGCAAGATGATGGCAGCGTTGATCACCATGAACTGAATTTTGTTCAAAATGTTGAGATTGGAATGGTCCTAGCTGAGTGGTGGCTGATAGAGGATGCAAAGGTCGAGGAGCATGATTCTCGTTTTATCTATGATGATATGACATTCCCAGCGGGCAAAGGAACAGGGATTAAGCGAAGCGATCCTAATAAGCTTTATGCAGCCGTAAATGGATGTGTCGGATATATTGATGGAAAGATTGTCGTAAAGGAAAGTCTTACTCTCCCTAATGATATCGATTTTCATACTGGAAATATCAATTTTATTGGTAACCTGATCGTTGGGGGATCAATACGTTCCGGTTTTTCTGCGCATGGACGAGACATTACTGTACAGGGTCAAGTTGAAGCAGCTCACATAGAGGCATTGCGGGATCTTAATTGTCGAGGTGGTGTGAAAGGTGGAAAAGAAGCCTTCCTTGAAGCCGGAAGAAGTATCAAAGTATCTTTTTGCGAATTTGGTACTTTAAAGGCTGGTGAGGATGTTTTGGTTAAGGGTGCATTAATGCATAGTGACGTCTACGCAGGGAATCGGTTGGCGGTGGGGGGGCGTCTTACTGGTGGCCATTACTACTGTCATGACTATATTTATGTAGGCGGCCAACTTGGTGGTGGATTGGGAACAGATACGGCGTTGGTTCTGGGGTACAATCCGACCTTACTCTATGCAGATGGAGAATATAATAAACGCATTAAGCTGTTAAACGAGAAAATCTCCAAGTATGAAGGTATTCTTCATAAATCAGCGGAGAAGGAAGAAATCATTGAAGACAAGCTTAAAGTGGCCCAAAAAGAATTGACACTGGTTAAAATGCTTAAACGTAAGCTCTGGGAAGGTATTCGTGGTACAGAACATATTGAGAAATGCAAAGTACTGGTTACTGGTGTTGTTAAGCCTGGTGTCGAAATAAGTATCGGATCTGCTTATTTAAAAGTGAATGATTTTTTGGAAGATGTTTATTTTTATTATGAAAATGATGAAGTCAAAATTGGCGCTGCTGCCAAAAAACTTAAAAGATAGCTTATGGACATCGCAACTCTTATAGGATTGGTCGGCGCGTTTGGTTTGGTCGTTACGACAATTTTAATGGGAGGAAATGCTGCCGGATTTCTTGATATCCCATCCATTGTCGTTGTTATTGGTGGCACCTTTGCTGTTACTTTTGTCATGTTTCCGATGGGGACCGTCATAGGGACTATTAAAGTAGGCCTTAAGACTTTACTTTTTAAGTCAAGCGATCCTCAAGAAATCATTCGGCTCATAACATCTCTGGCAGATACTGCTCGCAAGGAAAGCCTTGTCGCTCTTGAAAAGGTCAGTATTGATGATGCCTTTTTGAAGAAAGGGGTCATGTTGGTCGTTGATGGGTCGAGTGAAGCGCTTGTCAGATCCGTTATGGAAATTGAATTAGAATTCATGAAACAAAGGCATAGACAGGGGCAAGCAGTATTTAAGGGAATGGGGGCTATGGCACCAGCCTTTGGCATGATCGGTACTCTGATCGGTTTAGTTAATATGCTTTCAAATTTGTCTGACCCTTCTTCCATCGGTCCAGCCATGGCTGTCGCCTTATTGACAACATTTTATGGAGCAGTCATGGCTAACTGTGTATTTCTGCCAATGGCGACCAAATTGGAGGAACGGTCTGCAGAGGATGCGTTATTCATGCAGATTATGGTTGAAGGGGTGTCCTCCTTGCAAAGGGGAGATCATCCATCGGTCGTAAAAGAAAAGCTTCAAGCATTTCTTTCTCCGGCTATGCGTGAAGAAACATCCTAATATGTTCGTCGATTAGGTTTTTTATCATGGCTGAAAAAGTAGTAGAAGAAGTTCAACGCAAGCCCCCGGAAGAGCCTCCTGGAGATGAAGGGTTACCTGGATGGATGGCGACTTTTGCGGATATGGTGACACTTTTGTTGTGTTTTTTTGTGTTACTTCTTTCTTTTGCCGAGCAAAGTGAGCAAAAGTATCGAGACGCCCTCGGATCTATTAAAGGGGCGTTTGGAGTAAAAGAATTACGAGCAGTTTCGGATGATATGGCGTTGTTTAATACAAGTTCAACGACTAAAGAGCTTGCCTCTAAGATATCCCAGGATGAGAGATTATTGCTTGGGGTCATTATGCGGATCAAATCTCTCATGGAAGATGAAGATGTTTCCCTGAAAGAAGGAACTGGAGTTACTGCAGATAGAGATGGTGTCATATTCAGCGCGAATTCTTCTTCTCTTTTTGATCCAGGATCGGCTCATTTGACGGGGAGTGCATATAAAATTTTAGATAATGTCATTAAAGTCCTCAAAGATTACAAGTTGAATTTGGTGGTCAGGGGGCACACGGATGATAGACCGATATCCACTAAAAAATTCCCTTCAAATTGGGAACTTTCCGCCGCTAGAGCCGCAGTGGCCCTTGATTATATTGTCAATCGTGGGGGGATAGAGATTAGTCGTGCTAAAGCTGTTGGATATGCGGATACAAGACCAGCAGCTCCTAATGACTCTCCTCAAAACAGATTAAAAAATCAGCGTGTCGAATTTTATCTTCATATGCCACAGCGCGATGCTTGGTAGGGGAATGCTGTATGGCTGACGAACCTATCGAAGAACAATCAGGTGGAGTGAAATCCTCACCTCCTCCTCAGGAAGAAGGTATTCCTGCATGGATGGCGACATTTGCGGATATGGTTACTCTGTTATTATGTTTTTTTGTGCTGTTACTGTCATTTACAAATTCCGATGTCACTAATTTCAAAATGATGATGGGGTCTATTCAAGATGCTTTAGGAGTCCAACTTGAAGATAGCGCCGCACTTTCAACGCCGTATGCTGAGTCGAGTTTCAAAGAACGCAAAAGTGTAAAAGAGAACAGAGCAATTGTAGAACTTGGAGCGCGTTTGAAACAATTTATACGAGCAAAAGATCTCTCAAAGATGGCTCGAATCAGCAGTGATAAATCGGGTGTTATGCTTCGTTTTGATAATAGTGCCATGTTTGCCAAGGGGACAGTAACTCTTTCTCCTGCAGCTCAGCAGGCCTTGAAGATTGTTATAGATGGAATGAAGGATAAGGATTTTAATCTTGTCATTCGAGGCCATACTGATGGTGAGCAGCCAGAATCGACTTTATATTCTTCTAACTGGGAGCTGTCAGCTGCGAGGGCTGCGACCTGTTTGCGATATATATTGGCCCATTCGGATATCTCTGCCAAGAGAATGAAAGCTGTCGGATATGCAAGTGCGAAACCTATTTTGCCGAGCACAACAGAAGCCAATAAAAGGACAAATAGAAGAGTAGAATTTTTTTATTTACCCCAAGGGCGTTCCAAATGGTAATATTTATATGTGTGTTGTTGAAAAAGGGTATTCTTACTGAATATCAATATGGTGTGTTGTTAAGCGTTTAAGAGCTGCCGCGAGTTGTTCGAAAGAAACTGGTTTGGATATATAGTCGTTCATTCCCACTCGTAAAAAATTTTCTCTATCCTCTGGCATTGCGTGGGCAGTTAAAGCAACTATGGGAATGGTTGAGACGTCAGCAAGTTTCTTGTCATTTCTAATCATTTTCGTTGCTTCTATCCCATCCATTATGGGCATTTGAATATCCATAAAAATGCAGTCAAATTGCGCTTGAACAAGTGTTGCTAATGCTTTTTTCCCATCTCCGACGCAAGTTGCTTGATGTCCAATTTTTTCGAGCATTCTGCTTATGGCTATCTGGTTGACCCTGTCATCTTCGACAACAAGAATGGATAATTTTCGGGTTGTCGCAATCTCTTCTTCCTCTTCTTCAACTTGTGTCTTTTGGTCATGACTGGGAAGGGCAAGCTGAAGACTGACGTACATAGTTGTCCCTTCTCCTGATTCACTGTCAACGGTAATCGAACCATTCATATAGTCGACAAGACTTCTTACAATGCCCAAGCCCAATCCGGTGCCTTGATAGCGACGTGTATAAGTACCATCCACTTGTGTAAAAGATTCAAAAACATAGGCAATTTTTTCTGAAGGAATGCCAATACCACTATCGGAAATCATGAAGAGCACATCAATCATGCCTTGAGTGCGTTGTATAGGGAGAACTTGAGCATGAATATGAATACTTCCCTCATCTGTAAATTTAACGGAGTTACCAACAAGATTGAAGAGTATCTGTCTGATACGTATCTCGTCCCCTATAAGGTACTCTGGAACATCTGATTCTACTTTCATTGATAAGCTGATTTTCTTCGATTCCGATGAGTGCTTGAAGAATTTAAATATCGTTTCCATGACATCATGGATAGAGAAGAGTTGGGGATGCAATGCAAGTCTTCCAGCCTCAATTTGAGCAATATTTAATATGTCATTAATTACATTGAGAAGTACCTTGCTGGAACTGATAGCTGTTTCAATGTAATCAGCCTGTTCTTTGTTGAGAGAAGTCCTTCTGGAGAGCTGAAGCATACCTAAGATACCATTGAGTGGAGTACGTAATTCATGACTCATGTTTGTAAGGAATTCCGTCTTTGCTTGACTGGCTGTTTCTGCATCCATTTTAGCGGAAACCAGTGCAGTCTGAATAGCTTTACGTTCTGTTATATCTTCTGCCACTCCAACAATTCTGACTCGTACTCCCTCATCATCATAAACAGGAAAAGATTGTGCCCTGATCCAACGTGTTTTCCCATCCGGTAAAAGAATCCTGAATTCTTCATCAAGGATCCTGCCTTCCGAGCGCAATGAATTGAATGCTTCAATAACTTTAAGTCTATCTTCTACATCAATAGCTAGGAAGAATGATTCAGGGTCATCGTAGAGAGATTCTCTTGGTCTACCCCAAATAATTTCATAGGATGGGCTGACGTAGACAATACGATTGTCAGCAATGTCATTGATCCAATAGGCTTCATGGATATTTTCTACCAACTGTCTAAATCGCTCTTCATTTTCTTTGATTTCCTGTTCTCTCAAATTGACCTGCTTCACCATTTCATCAAATTCCTGTTCAATGATGGCAAGTTCTGAAAAGCTGTCTTGTTCAAAGTTCGGTTTGCGATACTGCCCCTGAGCTGTCAGTTCAATAGATTCTGTAAAGTGTGCTAATGGCTTGATAATGCTCTCGCGCAATCTATATCGAAGGTAGTGCGCAAACATAAAGAAGAGGCACAGGATAATCGTAAGAAGAGCGAGCAAAGGAGACAAGATAGGGAGGAAGACTTCTTGAATTGGCTTTGATATCAAAAGGAGCCAGCTGGTTTGATTGATTTGAGACACAGTTCCTAAATAATATGTATCATCGTCTTGATAGATAGAAGTCAAATGTGAGCCGGATTCAAAATCTTTGAGAATACTGAGATTACCTATATTATCTTGAATGATAACCCTTTTGAAGTCTGGGTGAGAAATAAGATTACCATAATGGTCGCAAAGAATGAGGCTGCCTTCTCCTTCAGGTAATAGATTTTCGAGATGCTTTTGAAGGGAAGAGAGGCTTAGCTCTCCAATGAGTATGTTTCCATTTTGTAATTGAATACCAACGTAAACGACGAGATTCTGAGTAGCTGGAGAGGGGGTGGGCTCGGAAATGATAGTTGGTTTTAGTGAGACTTTATCGATAAAATTTTCCATGGAAATGAGTTCGCTGGCCTGTGGTGAGGTAGCGAGGATCTTTCCTTTTGCGTCCAGGTAAACCAAACGTTCAAAATGTGGATAGGCTTGAAGAAAATTACTGAGTACCCAGTGAAACCAAAAGGGGTCATAACGAGTAATGCTTGTCGAAAGAGAAGCCAATGCCACCTTGGCATCATTGAGGTGTGCGGTAATGTGTTTGCTTAAAGATTGAGTAAGGATAGTATTTTTAATCTCAAAATCGTGACTTTTTTCATACGCGGCATAGGCGCCTAAAGAAAGTATGAGACAAATACTTGGTATGAGCATCCAGTTTGTTAGATTGCGTTGAACAAGATGTCGCAAAGAGAGTGCTGCCATTATATCATCCGTCTGAATTAGAAGTAATTTATTTTACAATTTATCTCATCTCTATGGTCCTGAATTCTCCGTTTCTTATGGTGACAATAAAAGTTTGGCGCTCAACATCACCGAATTCGTTGAGTTTAAACGGTCCAATGACACCATTAATGAGATGACTTGGAGCGAGAGCCTTTTCCAAACCTTTCAGATCTCCTCCGGTCTTTCTGAGTCCGGCAGCGAGAGTCAAGATCGCTTCATAGCTAAATGCAGACGCAAAGTTAGGGGGATAGCCAAAACGGTTCTTGTAAAATTCACGGAATTTAATATATTCGGGATTTGGATTATCAGCGGCAAAATCAATCACGAAAACCATACCTTCTGTATACTGCCCCCCCCACTTTAGAAGTTTTTCAGTATACGCCCATGCTCCAGAGATAATTTGTGTTTTTATGCCAGCATTCCGCACGCGTTGAACAAAAGATACTGCATCTTGAGCAGGGCATGTTAGGAGTATCGCATCAGGCTTGAGAGCGATAAGTGTGTCTATGATTGGATTCCAGTCTATGGGACTACTTGTTGAATATGTTCTATTGTCAAGAATTTGTCCTCCTGCTTTTTCAAATTCACGGACAAACCCATCTCTGAATGAATAGCTGTAACTTTGGTTATCAGACTCTGAAATTGTTAAAACAGTATCAACATCCAGAGCGAACCTTGAATAAGTTGCGAGTTCTTTACTTTGAATTGGATTTTCAACCATTGTTCGGAAAAAACGATCAGTCTTCCCTGTCAATTTTGGAGTTGATGTTGTTGGAGAGACTAGAATGATTCCTTTTTCGCTGATCAGAGGCATTACAGCTATAGTCTGCGTGCTGGTCATGTGCCCAATAATGGCTATTGCTCCGGCTTCAATGAGTTCTTTATCGGCTTCAATGGCACCTTCTGCTGTATTTTGATCATCAGCCGAGATCAATTTAAGGGAACGTCCGTTAATACCTCCGTTGGCATTAATTTTTTCAATCGCCAGAATTGCTCCGTTCCTTCCATGTACACCTAAATCGGACATCTTTCCCGTCAATTGGCCTGAAAAACCTATTATTATCGGTGAGGAGTCTCCACATCCTATTGAGATTAAGATGAGGAAGAGACCAATAAGGCTTAATCCACCATGTATGAAAGCTTTTATATCCATATCAGTTCCATCAATTCATGGGTATAATGAACAATACTAAAACAGTACCTTAAGAGATGTTTAAGAGCAATGAGAGAGATTCTTTTCATATACTCATCATGAATGCTCTCTGAGGATATTGATAATATAGTTTTTAAAATTGGAATGTTATTAGAAAGGGAGAATTGGAGTTTTGTCTTTTTTATAAATGTTAGCAAAAATAAAAAAACCGCCTTAGAGGCGGTTTATTTATCAGGTTTGGTGGAGGCGGCGGGAATTGAACCCGCGTCCGAGAACGATCAACACAAGGCTTCTACAGGTTTAGGCTCGATTTCAAGTTTCACTCAGAGGATTGCCACGAACCAAGCGGCCTCTGAGCTAGTCCTCCTATTATTTCATGATTTGGCCGAAGAAACCCACCCAAATCACTAGCCTTATATTTTGACGATTCTTTCTGCTCATAAGGCGTCGGCAGAAGAATCGTGACAAGCTATGTTGTCAGGTGCAACTCTGCAATTAAGCAGCCATTGCGTATTCGTAATTGTCGTTTGCAATTATCTTTTGGTCGATTTTTACGAGGCCATCGACCAACCTCGACCTGCAACCTCGGCTTCAACTATCCCCGTCGAAACCAGTGCGCCCCCTTTCAAAGAACAATCCGGTAGAACCTATATATGGCTGGTACTTCATTTGGCAACCATTTTTTGAGTTTATATTGTATGGCTAACCTCACGGTTATCGGAAAAGGCAAAATGAGATGAAGTTAAAGCAAAGAGAGTTGTTGTTAAAAGAAAAGGTCTTCATAACCTTTAAATTATGAAGACCCTTAATTTGCTGGTAGCGAGGAGAGGACTTGAACCTCCGACTCTGCGGATATGAGCCGCATGCTCTAACCAACTGAGCTACCTCGCCACTTGTTTTATTTCGCCGAAGCGGAGAAGTGTATAGACCGCCTGAGACTGCTTGGCAAGAGGAAAATTGAAAAAATTTAAATTTATGGAATTAATCACAAAAATAGCAAAATTATTGGAACTAACATCAGACGATATATAGCAAATGGACGTAGAGAGAGTTTGCCAAGAAGATAAATAAATCCCTTAATGGCACACCAGGCTGAAAGGAAGGATACGCTAAAACCTACTGAGAGGAAAAAAAGATCATTTGAGTTAAAAAGTTGGTAATTTTTTAAAAAATCATAGCCGGTCGCAGCAAACATAATCGGGACTGCTGCTAGAAAGGAATATTCCGCAGCTACAGAGCGTTTTACACCAAGAAGCATTCCACCCATGATTGTTGCAGCAGAACGCGAAAAACCTGGCCACAGGGCTAAACATTGAAAGCAGCCAATTCCAAAAGCTAACCACGGTGATATTTCATCTACTGAAGAAATGCGCTCTCTCTTAGGCACCGATTCCACGACAATAATCATGACAGCTCCAGCCCCAAGAGCCCATGCGACAGTGGTAGGACTGAAAAGATACAGTTTTATGTATTTATGTGTAAGAAGGCCAAGCAAGGAGGCTGGGATAGATGTCAGGAAAAGAAGATATATACCGTATTTCCCAGAGAATTTTATATTCTGCTTGGGTGTAAGCAATCCCCAAAATCTATCCCAGTACACAACGACCACAGCTAGAATTGCGCCGAGTTGGATAACTATATCAAATGTTTCAGCCTTAGCCCCTACGAACCCAAGAACATGGCCAGCGATAATCAGGTGACCTGTGCTTGAAACTGGAAGGAATTCAGTCATTCCTTCGATAATCCCCAAAATGATTGCAATATATAATGGCGGCATAAAGTCCTCGTCAGAGTGGAGTAAAAGAGGGTAGAATAAAGAGGGCTATCTCAAGAAACCGTCTCTTGCAAGCCCTTGAAAGGTGATGTATTTCCTGACTGAATCAATTAAAAGTAGAGGAAGTATGGCAACAATAATTACCCAAAATGAATTGACACGCAAAGCGGTCGCCTGGATTAGTGAGCAAATTCAAGTCAATGACATTCTTTATTCGCACTATTTATTAGAGAAAGCTGCCGTGCGGTTTAATCTGAGTCCTAAAGATGTGGATTTTCTTCAACGGTTTTATAGGGAAGAACAAGGTTTAGTTTAACTGTGAAATTACTTCATAAACAAATCTTTTTCGAGCTACTGCGTCTTTTTGGTCTCACTGTTTCCTGCTTGCTTGGCTTAATACTGATTGGGCGGATGCTCCAACTGAGAAGTCTTTTTCTGTCTCAGAATATTGGTTTTTTCAATATTTTACAGTTGTTCTTTTTTCTTATGCCTTTTTTCCTCCTATTGATAACTCCGATCGCAACGATGCTGAGTGTGTTTTTGACATTTCTCAGAATGAGTACAGATAATGAATTGACTGCACTCAAGGCTAATGGGGTCAGTCTTTATAAAATGCTTCCAGCACCAATCTTATTTTGTACTCTATGTACACTTTTTACGTTTGCCATATCTTTCTGGGGACTTGCCTGGGGCATGGATATGTTTAAAGTAAAACTTTATGATTTCGCAAAAACTCATTCAAAATTCGCGTTGCAACCGGGTGTCTTCAATAAGGAATTCCCAGGTATTACTTTCTATGCGCATCAGGTTGATAATGAGAAAGGGGAGTTGAAGTTTGCTTTTGTCAGGGATGAATCAATTAAAGGGACTTCAGTCATTGTTACTGCTCCCGAGGCGAGAATAGTCTCAACGCCGGAGACAGCTGAAGTGAAAGTCATATTCAACAAAGGTAAAATTTTCCGTCAAGATGGAGACGAATTAAATATACTCAAATTCGGAACTTATTCAGTCAAATTAGATCTTGGGAAACTTCTTGGAGGTTTTAATTTTACTGAACAAAAAGCGAAAGATATGACATTCGAACGCCTGAGTGAGATTAGAAGAATGCCTTCCTCGGCTCCATCCGCATCCCCTCGTTTTTATAGGAAGGTTGATACTGAGTATTTCAAAAGGTTAACTCTTCCCTTGGGATGTCTCATTTTGGGGCTATTTGCTATCCCGATAGCGTATGTTTTTCGAGGACTAAAGCAACAATATGGGCTTGTAATGGCTATGGGACTTTTTTTGGTGTATTATTCAATGTTTTCTATAGGGGTAAGTATGGGGGAATCCGGCTCAATTCCGCCGATTTATGGCCTTTGGCTGCCCAACATTCTTTATGTATTAATCGCCTTATTGGGTATTAAATATGCGAATGAAGAGCGAACTCTCCCCGTTGTTGACTGGATTACGCATATGAAAAGTAAGGGGGGCCTAAGTACATGAGGGCTTTGGGAATAGGAGTCTTACCCCGCTATCTTATTAGGCAGAACCTCTATCTTATGATGATCTGCCTCTCTGCTGGAACGTGTATTTATTTGCTTTCAGATGTCTTTGATCGTCTTGATGATTTTATTCGCGCGGGATTAGGTGCTGAAACAATACTGTTCTATTTCTTTGTCAAAATACCTCTGATTGTTTCGCAATTGCTTCCAGCTATTTTTCTTCTGTCTATGGTGATCCAATTAGGCATACTCAACAAAAGCAGAGAAATGCTTGCCTTGCGGGCCGGTGGAGTTTCCTTTGCATGGTTTATTCGATTTTTCTTGATATATGCTGTCGTGTGGAGTTGTGGACAGCTTGTCTTCTCTCAATTTCTTGGGGTTTTTGGCGAAGTGGAAGCCAATCGTATTTGGAAAGAAGATGTTCATAACAAGCATCTAGATGAACTGACGATTAAAGATCTCTGGTTTCGAGATGGTCCATTTATCGTTCTTGCTCAAGAGGCGTATCCTGGAAAGAATAGGGCCGTTGGAGTTACTGTATATGAATTTGCCACGGATAATCAGGAGCTTATCCGTATCCTGCAAGCCAAGAAAGCCCTTATTGATGATAACGGTTGGGGATTGCTTGATGTTCATGAACTCGATACGAGAACATTTGTGTCAGTTCATCGACTTTCACAGTTTTTGTCTGTGCGTCAGAATCTTAAGGCGTATGCAGCAGTGGAACTCAAAGGAAATAAGGCGCAACTTCCTTTATTTGAATTGTCAAAAGCAATTACAAAATTAGAGGAATCCGGTTCAAATGTAGAGATCCTGAAAACAGCGTGGCATGGAAAATGGGCATATGCTTTTTCCATTGCAACCATGGCGCTTCTTGCCCTTGCTTTGGTTACTTTTTCAGAGAATATTTATGCAAATATAGGGATCTCTTTAATTCTGATTTTTATACAATATGGAATTCATGTCGTAGGCGCGACAGCGGGAGAGAAAGGGGTATTGACCCCTCTTCTCGCAGCGTGGATGGGGAATATTGTTATGGGAGGTGGGGCCTCTCTCAGGCTTGCATGGGTTGCCTTGCCAGGCTTTCAGTCTTCATTTCGTGGATGGGTTGTGGGTAGGCTTCCTTCAAAGGCTTAGTTTAAGGCGTTGCATACTCTGCAAAAAGCTCCCATAATTTGTCCTCTCCCATGCCTGTTTTGCTTGAAAAGCACAGTGGTGCCTTTTCCTGCTGGAGAATATCCTTCCACTGATTTTGGAGCTTAGCTCTTTCCCGTTGTTTGGGCTTATCTGATTTGGTCAAGATTGGAATTACTGGGATTCCTATACTTTTGAGATAGGATGTTAATTCAATATCCAGTTTCTGAGGCTCTAAGCGAGAATCAAGAAGTACTGCAACCGCTCGAAGTTGATGGTTGTTTTTCATGTACGCTTCTATGAGATTTGCCCATTTAGCACGTTCCGTTTTTGAACATTTAGCATATCCGTATCCGGGTAAATCAACAAGGTAGAACCCGTCAGGATCGACCCGATAATAATTGAGACTCCGGGTTTTCCCTGGCTTAGAGCTAATTTTTGCTAATTTTTTACGCCCAGCCAGTTTATTAACAAGAGACGACTTTCCGACATTAGAACGCCCAGCCAAAGCTATCTGAACTTCCGGGAAGTCCTCAAGCTGCTTGATTTCGTATATTGTTTTGACTAACTCAATGGTTCGGTTCATAAAGAGGTACCGTTTTGCTGTTGATGTTTGTGGAACGACAATGTTCTCTTTTTGAGCCACTGAGTCAAGCTGTGCGTACTCTTTTCCGTCAGCCTTTTTCTCTAGATCTGAGGGTATCATGAATAAGCTTAAAATATTAATGTTGAATGGTCCTAACTTGGGATATATTGGCAAAAGGCAGCCTGAAATATATGGTTCCCAAACAATGGAAGACATGCCGTCCCTCCTTGATCAGGTTATGGGAGACAGGGCTCTTGATATTGAATTGGAATTTTATCAATCCAACTGCGAAGGGGCCTTGATCGATAGGCTTGAAAAAGCCTGGAAAAATGGAGTAGATGGTATAGTGTTTAATGCAGGTGCTTATACCCATACCAGTCTGGCTCTTGCCGATTGCCTGGCCTGGATTGAGATTCCCTGCATTGAGGTTCACATCAGCAATATATGGGCGCGAATGGATCAACCTTTACGCCAGCAGTCAATAATGGGTGGGCAGTGCCATGGTGTTATTGCCGGTTTTGGCATTCTGGGGTATGCCCTTGCCACTTTGGCGCTCCATGAGCATCTTCTCGGTACCAACAACCCCCTATCGGCCTAGCCGTAAAAAATGAATTCGGAGAAAATATGATTTCAACCAAGGATTTCAGGACAGGCCTGAAAATTGAAATAGACAGTAAACCCTTTGAGATTGTCGAATTCCAGCACTTTAAGCCGGGCAAGGGCGGAGCTATGATCAGAACCAAGCTTCGTCAATTGAAAACCGGACAAATGCTGGATAAGACTTTCCGTTCAGGTGAAAAGGTCAAAAAGCCAGATATGGCAGTTGTCGAACAGCAGTTCATATATAAAGATGGTACTGACTTTGTATTCATGGATCTTGAGAGTTATGAACAGATGAATGTGCCAGGAGAAGCGGTTGGTGAAACAGGTGGCTTCATCAAAGAAGGTGATACAGTCAAGGTCCTTCTGTATAATGGGGAGCTTATTGGCGTGGATTTGCCAGCTAATGTCAACCTGACAGTTACGCAAACTGACCCGGGAGTGCAGGGAGATCGTGTCAGCAACGCAACCAAACCTGCTACGATGGAAACTGGCCTTGTTGTTCAGGTACCACTTTTTATTAACGAGGGCGACGTTATTAAAGTGGATACCAGAAGTAGCGAGTATCTTGGTCGCGAATAGACTGAATTTGCAACACTCTGTGAAATTTGCGTAAAAAGGTCGTGGGCAGCTCTCTGTCCAGGACCTTTTTTTCGGAAGCGAGGAATATATGGCTCAACGTACTACATCTGCTCAATTAAAAGGTAAGGGGCGAAGGAGGGAGTTTATTGGTTTATTCTTTCTTTTTCTTTCTGCTTTTTTGTTTTTGAGTGTCTTGTCTTTCCATTCCAAAGACCCCAGTTTCAACCAAGCTGTGAGCATCGGGGGGAAAGTTCAGAATGTTGTTGGACTTGCTGGAGCCTATTGTGCAGGGTTTCTCGTTGAAATATTCGGATTGGGTGCACTGGCATGGCCATTCTATTTTTTGTACATTGGACTTTCTCGTTTTGTCTCACGAATACGAATGTCTGCAATTCACTGGATCGGTGCGCTAGGTCTTTTTATTTCATTTGAAGCATGGGCTTCTCATCCTTGGATCTACACAGTCCCTGCAGATGCTTATGGATTAATGGGGGGAGGCTTTTTGGGAAGTGAGATTCTTTCACGATTTACACTGCCCTATTTACGGCCTTTAGGAGCTTTCCTTTTATGGACTTTTATTACTGTTATATCACTCCAGGCAGTTATAGGCTTTACATGGGAATCTCTCTGGGAGCTTCTGTGCCTTTGGTGGAATCGATATAACAAAGGGGCTCAAGATCGTCGGCAACAGAGAAGAGAGCGCCGAACAGCTCAACAGAGTGGGGAAAAAAAGAATCTTCAAAAGGGAAAAAATCTTGAAGCTGACTTAGATTTGGAATTCGTGGATTTGGATCAAATAAATTCTTCGAAGAAAAAATCTAAAAAAAATGGTTCATCAAAGAAAAAGATACCATCATCGTCTGTGAGAGCTACGGGGGGTGGAGACCTGCCAAGTACCGATCTTCTTTCTTCTCCACCAGAGCAGCGTACCACGCAAACTCCTGAAGTCTTGCAACCTCTTGCTGACAGACTCAAGGAATGCCTTAATGATTTTAATGTTCAGGGTGAAATCCAACAGGTTGTCCCTGGGCCGGTTGTGACGATGTTTGAGTTTAAGCCAGCACCGGGTGTTAAAGTCAGTAAAATCGAAAATTTAACAGATGACATTGCTCTTGCTCTCAAGGCCGAATCTGTGCGTATCGAAGCGCCTATTCCTGGAAAAGATAGTGTGGGAATTGAAATTCCCAATATTGATCGTGAAATTGTCTATCTTCGAGAAGTCCTCGAGTCTCGTGAGTTCACCAAAAGTGAATCTCCCCTGACATTGGCATTAGGCAAAGATATTCACGGAGCTGTCCGAACTGCTGATTTGGCGAAAATGCCTCACTTACTTGTTGCTGGTGCCACTGGAGCAGGTAAATCTGTAGGAATAAATGGTTTTTTATTGAGCTTGTTGTATAAAGCCGGTCCAGACAAAGTGAAACTGCTTCTCGTCGATCCTAAGCGTATCGAACTTGCTCCATATGCAGAACTTCCACATCTGGTACATCCTGTTGTGACTGAGATGAACCTTGCGAAAAGTGCACTGGAGTGGGCTGTTTTTGAAATGGATTGTCGATATCAGAAAATGGCTCAATTGGGAGTTCGCAATATTGAGGGGTACAACAAGAAACTGGATTCATTTGGCGGAACTCTCCCGGAAGAATTTGAACATATGAAGCCAATGCCATATTTGGTCATCATCATAGATGAATTGGCTGATTTGATGATGACAGCAGCAAAAGATGTCGAGCAGTGCATTGTCCGATTGGCCCAATTGGCACGGGCAGCCGGAATCCATTTGATCCTTGCCACACAACGCCCAAGTGTCGACGTTGTCACTGGTTTGATTAAAGCAAACTTTCCCACTCGTATTTCTTTTTTCGTAACTTCGAAGTTTGACTCACGAACTATTCTGGATGCGGTTGGTTCCGAACGTCTGCTAGGGAAGGGAGATATGCTTTTTAAACCCAGCGGGGGGAAACTGAAGCGTATGCATGGAGCCTACGTTGATGAAACAGAAATTGCACAAGTTGTAAAATTCTGGAAAGAGAATGTACCTCAGGATTTTCAGCTTGATTTTGCTGATTGGAAAAAAGAAACAAGCGGTCCTGGCGGGACTGGCGGTGTGGGGCAATCTGATGACCCTGTATATGATGAGGCTGTAGAATTTGTACTTGGCCAGGGAAAAGCTTCAATTTCACTTCTGCAACGTCGTTTTAGAATTGGATTTAACAGGGCAGCAAGATATATTGAGCAAATGGAGATGGATGGCATCCTGGGACCACAGGAAGGCAGCAAGCCTCGCAAAGTGATTGGCGCGGAATAAGTGGAGATTGTTGAATGTTGAGAAAATATTGGATCGTTGTTTTTGTTTTGATTAATTGTTTTTTTGTTTGCAACGCATGGGGAGCAGAGCAGGATTCTGCAAATCAATTCGCTGAACGTATTCAGAAGCGCTATGAAAAAATAAAGACATTCCAAGCTGAGTTTACACAAGAATTAACGAATGTTGCTAGTGGTGAAGTCGATAAACGGAAAGGCCAAATATGGTTTAAACAACCATCACAAGTGCGGTGGGAAACCTTGGAACCGGAAAAAGAGCTACTGGTCGTTGGTCCTGAGTTCGCATGGGACTATATTGCAGATGAAGAACTCGCATTGAAGTATGATGTGGCAACACTTTTTAATTCAAAAACAATTCTTCGTTTTATTTCCGGACAGGCGCGGCTTAATGACGATTTCATCGTCAAAACTGATTGGCAGGGATCAGAAGCTGTGAAGACTCGATGGGGGAAAGGGTGCATTGTCCTGCAACTCATCCCTAAAGAAGCAGAACCCGGACTTGTGATGGCTTATATTGGAGTTGAGCCGGATACTGGGATATTGCGCAAAGTTATGATTGTTGATTTTTATGGAAATGGAAATGAAGTGCAGTTGAATGATATTAAACTGAACATTGATTTCCCCACATCAATGTTTTCTTTTTTCCCGCCAGAAGGAACAACAATAGAAGATAATACCCAAGGATTTTAATTCATCTTTACGGCTTTTTTAAGCGCAAGCATTTCACTTGAGGACAATTCTCGCCATTGTCCTCTTTTTAATTTTCCTAGTTCAATAGGGCCTTGTTTGATTCTGTGCAATCGCAAAATCGTGAGTTCAAATTCATCACACATACGTCTGATTTGGCGATTTATTCCTTGGATAAGACTTAACTCCATTGTCTGCGTGCCCGCGACAGGTTTCTGACAAACAACATGCACAGGAGCGAGTTGCTCGCCATTTTTCAAAGTCATTCCAGAACGCATGGTGTGAAGCATTTTCTCAGGAATCCTCCCCCTGACTGTTACCGTATAGATTTTTGGAAGGTGGTATTTCGGATGCGTTAGGCGGTAGCAGAGATCTCCATCTGTTGTTAGGAGCAACAAGCCTTCGGAATAGTAATCAAGGCGCCCGACAGGAAAAGGCCGTAAGGCTTGTATTTCACGAGGAAGTAGGTCGAGTACTGTCTGCCTGTTTTGTGGATCATTGACAGTGGTCACAGTCTCTATCGGTTTATGCAGCATAATTGTGAGGGCTTGCCCCTGAGAAGGGAGACGAAGAGGCTGCCCATTAAATATGACCGTATCAGATGCTGGATCAACTTTGATTCCAGGCGAATCGGCGACAATTCCATTGACAGTGATTGTTCCGTTGAAAACAAGTTCATCCGCCCCCCTTCGAGAGGTCACACCGGATTGAGCGATAAATTTATTGAGACGTATTTTTACTTTTTTTTCCATGGTCGCTCTTAAGCTCATGCCAAAAGGTTGAGGAGAACATACGCAACGAGTTGATCGACTCAACTCGTTGCGAGTGATCATCGTTCTAGACGCGAATGGTCTTGGAAGCAAGTTGGAAACTTGTCACAATATCAAGCATGTTGGTGACAGTACCAACTCCTTTTTTTTCTGTGAGATTAAAATGTTCAAGACATGTACCGCACACAAGGACAGATACTCCAGCTTCTTCCAGCTTCGACAGTTCTTCCATACAAGGGCTTGTAGCAACAGCAAGTTTCACTCCGCCATTCACCATGACGACCCGCCATAAATCCTTTCCCATCTCTTTAAGTGTCAGGATAAAGTTATATATGAGCTTCTTGCCCAACTCATCATCTCCAGTACCCATCACATCAGAGGCGATAAAGACTAGAATTTTTTGCTGGTCAATCTCCGCAAGTTCCGCGTTGCTCATCTCTTCGCATGCTAAACATGCTTCCTCAGTTTTTTTTAGGCCGGTGATAACATACTCATCGCCAACAATTTCCACGTCTGTGTCATACCCCTTGGTTGAAAGAAAGCGTGAAACATTTTCTTGAGCCGCTTTATTGTCGACTTTAATTGAAATGGAAACTGGAGCTTGTTCTTCGATTGCCTGTTTGCATTTCAAAACAGGTTGAGGGCAGGGGAGCCCCTGGCATTCTATTAGTATTTGAGACATTTACGTCCTCCTTAGTCTATTAGTGAATCATATCTATCTAAAAGAGGTCAAATAGATAAGGTTGATGAATAAATAAGCATCATAATGCTCTCTCAATAATCTATCAAAACTTGCTCTCTCAAATATCTCTAGCTATTAAGAGGTGAAGGACAAAAAAAACTATGAAAATACCTATTAATCCAACGACCTTTTCTCCTCTTGTTGCCTTCTTATTTAAACTCTGGGCAAAAACACTCCGTTTTGAGGTTCATGGAGATTTGGATTCTCTTATCGCACAAAACAAGACCGGGAAATCATATGTTATTGCTTTGTGGCATGGAGAACTGTTTCCCATTGTTGCTTTTTCATTGGGTATTGCCAAGGACGTTTTTCCTTTGATCAGTCAAAGTAAAGATGGAGAATTTATCGCAAGGATTTTCAAGACGCTTGGTTTTGTGACCGTACGTGGCTCAAGTTCTCGTGGCGGGGTTAAAGCGCTTCTTCAGGCTAAAAGAATTATGGAAAAAGAAAATAAAATGGCTGTCGTAACAGTTGATGGACCTCGAGGCCCTCGTCATAAATCCAAAGATGGAGTGATTTTCATGGCACAAAGAGCAAAAGCTCAAATAGTACCTGTGCGTGCATACCCTGTTACCAGAAAAGTTTTTAGCCAGTCGTGGGATCACTTCCTCCTTCCTCTTCCTTTTTCCCGTTGTCCCATTTATATTGGGGAACCAATGCCTGTAACCGATAGAAAACTCGATAAAGGCATTCTTGCTCAAGAGAAAAATAAACTTGAAAAGGAATTGCTGTTTCTAAAGCCGAAGTAGTTTTTGTTCAAAGCAAAAGAGAAAGCCCAGCAGATTCTGCTGGGCTTTCTCTTTTGCTGGAATAAGATGTTTAAGTATCAGGAAAAGTTAATCCGTTTTTAATCAATCTTGATCCGCGCAGTTCCTTGAGTATAAAATGGAAGTGAACTTTTTTTGGCGTTCAATTCAGTACGACTTGTTTTGATGATGAATTCATCCTGCTGTGCATCTTCTGCTTTGACATATGCCAAGGCAATACAATGCCCCAGACTAGGGGCAAAAGAGCCGCTCGTGATAATGCCTGTTTTTTCACCTGAGGGAAGAAAAACAGGATCATTATGGCGTGCAGTGCGTCGCCCATCAATAGATAAAGCTATTAATGCTTCATTCTTTTGGGTCAATCCTGATTTGCCAATATAATCAGATTCTTTTTTGAGAAAAAAACCTGCCCCTGCTTCATGAGGAGTATGATTCTCATCCAGATCCTGACCATAGAGTGGGTACCCTATTTCAAGACGAAGTGTATCACGCGCTCCGAGTCCGATGGGTTGGACTCTCTCGTCCTTGATAAGTTTTTCCCATATTCCAAGGGCTGCTTCGGAAGGGAGGTAGAGCTCGTATCCCAACTCTCCAGTATAGCCGGTTCTGCTGACGATCATAGGAAATCCCTGACTGTCATCATTGGCAAAACAGAAGTACTTAAGTTGATTCCATTGTGATCCCAGAAGGGTGTTGAGGACGTCTAAACTTTGCGGGCCTTGAACATCTATTTTTGCCGTTTGTTCACTGATGTCGGCCAAAAAGAGGGAATCAGGAAGATGAGATTGAATGTGATTGAAGTCTTTTTCTCTGCAAGCACCATTAACAACTAACATGTACTCGTCTTCTGCTAGACAATAAATAATCAAGTCATCATGTATTCCGCCTCGTTCATTGAGAAGGAAGCCATATCTGCACTTATTTGGTGCCAATGTCTCGAGATCATGGCTGACGACTTTGTTTAAAGCCTTCATTGCGCCTTTTCCAGTCAGAGCAAATTCACCCATATGACTGATATCGAAAATACCAGTTTGGGTTCGAGTATGTTTGTGCTCAATCATTATTCCCTTGTATTGGACAGGCATATCGAAGCCAGCGAAAGGTGCCATTTTGGCTCCATTTTCTCTATGCCAATCGGTAAGGGGAGTCTTTGCTAAAGATTCCATTCATTCCTCCATAAACGTGTTTTAGAAAAATCCAGGGCCAGTTGAGCCAGAGGCTCGAGATTTTCTGATTGAACGGAATTCATCCAGAAGTCTCATGAACTGACCGTAGAGTATTTTGATCTTTTTACCATAAGGCGAAAGTTGAGTTTCAGAGACCTCAACATATTTTCGTCTCAGATACGGGTCGGATATCACATCGCCGCCAATGATTAGAACCTTGACGACTAGTTTGTCAAAATAGTTGACAATCTCAAATTTGAGTTCACCCAGAATTTCATTCATCAGTTCGAGCATTTGTTTGTAGGAGACTGTTTCTCCTTTGTATTTTCGATACCGCAAATCCTCAAGAATACGTACTTTTCTGGCTTGTTGTATTTGGCTGTATCGAGACCATACTTCCTGATGTAGTGCATAGTGTTCATTGAAAACATCATAGTTATCTGGGGCGAGGAGGTAGCCATCAAGCACTCGTACTACCTGTGAATAATATTCATCTGAGTAGTCGATGATACGGTGCATGTGTTTTGATAGCCATACATAGAGAACTTTAAGTCTTTTCTCATGAGTATCCGTATTATTGATTAACTCATTACGCTTGTAGTTTACTTTAATCCGATATTCACCTTGAACAATATCATTAAGACGTAAAATCATATTGTGAACATTTTGAATGATATTGAGATTGTCAATCACCTCACCTGTCACAGGGTGAATGACTTCTTGCCTCAAAACAGACAAGGCTCGTTCTTCTCTTACATTTTTAGGGCTATATTCATGCTGTTGATATATAACGCGAAGAATGACAATCCGCTTCTTTACATCAACAAAGAAACCTCTTTCTTCAAGCATGGATATCGTGTCTTTTTGATTTTCATTGACTTGGACAAGGGCGGTTTTTTCTACTCGGGGATATTTTTTTAAATGTTTTGGGGTTGTTGCAGGTGGAGACATCATCGTTGTTATAGTTCGATCACTTTGTCCAAGAACACGCACTATAAAGCGCTCGCCAGAGCGTAATAGGCGTATGGCAAACATGGCAGAGGAGGTGCGTCTTTCAGAAACAATTGGGAAACCGTGAAGTTCCATCATGAATTGATAGACGAAGAGCCTATTGCATTCATACATAAGGTTATCACCCGGACGGAACTTGCCAATTTTTAACCCAAACTGTTTCAATTCACTGTCCAAGTTTGAGGGAAGAGAAGCATATATTCCTTGTAGAGTAAATTCCCCGGTGGAATCATGAGCAAGAACATGAGCTCGTTCGAGTTCTAAAAGGAATCGAAGGAGTCCTCCATAATTCTTCATTGTCGTGATATCTGTATCATCAAACTTCTTGATAAATTCTTGATGGTGTCTTTTAGGAAGGCGGCTTTGATACGTCCGAAGATTAGTAGCTATTAAGTTATCTTCAATGAGACATGAGTCTTTTCCTTGCATATCATTCCAATCGGAAAGAGCATGAAGTGCATCATATTGAAAGACTTCTTGAAAGGAATTCAGTTGACGCTCAAAGGCGACCAGGCTCATCCCAGGAAGTGCTTTATATTCATAAAGATCGACCTCAAAGGATGGGAGCAGTTCCCTTGCTTCAACAAGAGGGTAGTTTTCATTTATGAAATAAGGTTTCAGGAGACAATGTTTTATGTGACTGTAATCAAGGAACTCCTTGAGATCTTCCAAAGTCTGCAACTTTGGTTCCTTGGAGTTTTTCCTGACATATTTTTTATAAGCAGGTGCTTTGCTGAATGCTTTCTTCCACATGGATATTTATCCGTGATCTGCTAATGGTAAAGATACTCTGTGAATAAAATTACTACAATTAAGAATATATATACCTATCTTATCAAAAATTCAACGGATTTGACAATATCTTCGCTGTGTCAGGCGTTGAAAGAATTTCATTTTATTGTCTTTAAAAACTGCCTGGAAGTACGTCGGTTGTGACAATAATAGACTAGAATCGTTGACACAAAATATGAGTTTGTCTAAAGTCCTTATGGTACTTATGGCTGTTGTTATAGCGTTGGTGGAGAAGGTGTTATGAAGAAAAAAGATCAATGTCCACGATCAAAGATTAATGAACAATACTGCACATGTACACACTCGTGCGACAAGCATGGTTTGTGTTGCGAATGTCTTCACTACCATCGTCAACGAGGGGAAATTCCAGCTTGTTACTTTACAAGTGATGAGGAAAAGACTTTCAATAGAAGTGTTGAGTTTTTTATCCAAAGACGCTCTTAGGAGAGGCTGGCGTAAGAAGTTTTTTGCTTTCAGTCTTCAGGAGCTAATGATTGAAGAGAAAACCTGTTTCCCATAATGTAACGAGGTTTGGAGTTAAGAGTTCTCGAAATTCTTTGATCAGACAGGTTAATTCCTCTCTGGAGAAGTAATATCCTTCCGAAACCTCTTCAACATTGGGAGATATTGGTTGTATATTCTTGTAAACGGAGAAAATTGTAACATTTTCAAACCCTGTTTCAGGACATGCTGCAAGTGATTGTGTGAATTGAGGAGAGTCCACCTCAAGGTGCAACTTGGTCTCAAGCACTCGAAAAACAGCATCAAGAGAAGATTCTCCCACCAAAGGGTGTGTACGAGCTGAAACATCCCATCTGCCTGGAAAAAAACGTTTTCTTTTATTTCTTTTTTGTAGGTAGATTTTTTTTTGGGGATTAAAAACAAGTACTTGTACAGAACGATGCTTGAGAAGTTGTCTGTGAACAAGATCCTTGGGGAGTACTGCAAAAGGGGAGTTGTTATCATCAACGACTTCAACAACGTGGCTGGATGCATATTGGTCGAGTAATACTTTTTCCGGCACTTTCCCTTCTTCCCTTTTTTTTGACATGATTAACGAGAATAATGTGTGTGTACACTTTCCCCTCATACATTACTAGTATAGAGAAAACCATGAGGGCCATATAATGGACCAGACTGTAGTCAGGCTCACTGCGGTGGATTTAGATGAGGTGGTTGAGCTTGAAAGCATCTGTTTTGCTTACCATTGGACACGTGAGCAGTTCCTTTTGGGGCTTGACCGAGGTATTTTTACTATCCTTGGAACATGGGCCGCAGGTACTCTGGTCAGTTATATCGCTTTCTCTCTTATTGAAGATGAGATGGAGATTCTTAATCTTGCGGTCCATCCTGCGCACAGGAAAAAAGGGCTTGCAACGCTATTGTTGACTGAAGCTTTTAAAATATGTCGTAAGCAAGCGATCAAGAAAAGTTATTTAGATGTCAAAAGGTCAAATTTTCAAGCAATTGGATTATATCGTAAGTTTGGCTATAGGCAGACTGGGGTCCGCCTAAATTACTATCCGGATACAAAAGAAGATGCTTTGTTGTTCATGTATGACTTTACTTCAGAGATTTTATGAAAGGAAAGACCATGTTATTTATAGATCAGATCGATATTAAAGGGAAAAAACTGCTATTTCGGGTTGATTTTAATGTTCCGCAAGATGCTGGAACTATAACAGATGATAATCGTATTAGAGCTGCCATACCAACATTGAAATATGCCTTGGATCAAGGAGCTGCCATCATTTTATGTGCTCACCTTGGTAAGCCGGGGGGCAAGGTTGTGCCAGAGTTGTCTCTGGCTTCAGTTGCCGAGAGAACTGGCGAACTTTTGGGGATCAATGTTCTTTTATCGCCGGATACGATTGGAGATATTTCACAAAAAATGGCGGCAGCATTAAAACCTGGGCAAGCATTAATGCTGGAAAATTTGCGGTTTAATCCTGAAGAGATCGGGGAAAAGGCAGAAGATCGTGGTGATTTTGGGAAGGTTTTAGCCAGTATGGCAGATGTTTATGTGAATGACGCATTCGGAGTCGCACACAGGGAGAATGCTTCTGTTGTTGATATTCCACGGTATGCGAAAGAATGTTGTGCTGGTTTTCTTATCAAACGAGAACTTGAATACCTGGGAGATGCCTTACGAGAGCCTCGTCGACCGTATGTTTGTGTGTCAGGTGGGGCAAAGGTCTCTACAAAACTTGGAATTTTGAATAATCTTTTAGGCAACGTTGATGATATCATTATTGGTGGAGCCATGGCCAATACTTTTCTTCTGGCGCAGGGATATGCTGTTGGTAAATCTCTTGTCGAAGCAAATTTGGTTGAAGATGCTCAAGCTTTGATGTTGAAAGCCGAAAAACTCGGAACTCGACTCCATTTACCTATTGATTTCAAATTTGCATATTCCCATGAAGCAGTGGAGTCTGATGGAATCTGTTCTATCGAATCAGTTCCTGAAGATGCACTTGTTCTTGATATTGGCCCCCAAACGATTATAAATTTTGTGGCACTTCTTGCTCAATCAAAAACTATTGTCTGGAACGGACCTATGGGGCTTTTTGAAACACCGGCCTTCGCAGAAGGTTCCCTTGCAATTTGTCAAGCTATTGCTGAAGTAAAGGATGCCGTGAGTATTGTCGGGGGAGGGGACACGGATGCTGTCGTGCATCTTCTGGACCTTGCAGAGAAGTTTAGTTTCATTTCCACTGGTGGCGGCTCATTTCTTCAATTCCTCGAGGGAAAAGAATTGCCTGCATTCAAGACTCTAAAGGAGTGTGTAACTCAATGAAAAAATTGATGGCTGCAAATTGGAAAATGTTTAAGACGTGGGATGAAGCTCAGACTACCGCTCGGGAAATTGTCGAAATGGCCGGGGCTGTACTCCCTGAGGACAGAGAGCTTTTGGTTCTGCCTCCCTTTACTTCGCTACGAGGTGTCTCAAAACAATTTAAGAGTATCAAGGGCTTTTCAACAGGAGGGCAAAACTTTTACTGCGAAGAAGAAGGTGCCTTTACTGGCGAAATTTCTCCAAGAATGCTTACTGATGCTGGAGCGGCTTATGGTTTAACCGGACATTCTGAACGTCGCCATATCATGGGGGAGAGCGATACTCTTATAGGTAGAAAAACTGCGTATGGGGTACAAAGTGGGTTAAAAATAATCTTATGTGTTGGTGAGACTGATGATGAGCGAGAAAAAAATCAAATAGAAGTGGTTTTAAAGCGTCAACTTGATCTTGGGCTAGAAAAAATTTCAAGAAAAATTTCACCTGAAAACATTAGTATTGCCTATGAACCTGTTTGGGCAATTGGCACTGGAAAAGTTGCAGGGGAAGCAGAAATCGTAGCTGCTCATACTTTTATTAGAAAAACTCTGATTTCAATTTTTGGGAATAATGGTAATAAAATTAGGGTTTTGTATGGTGGAAGTGTGAAATCAAGTAATTGTGGTAAGATTATAGCGCTTGACAACGTCGACGGAGTATTGGTAGGAGGCGCGAGCTTGCACGGCGAAAGCTTTTCCGAGATCGTTTTAGCCAAGCGGTGCGAGTCAAATTAAACGAGTTAGTAGAAGGATAAGATTGTGGAAACTTTAGTGATTGTCATACATATTTTAGCTTGCATCTTTCTGATTGGCGCGGTAATGCTTCAGTCCGGTCACGAGGGAATGGGAGTGATCTTCGGCGGCGGTAGCTCCACCATGTTTGGTAGCTCCGGTGCAGGAGGACTTCTCGTCAAGGTAACAGCAGGTTTGGCTACAGTTTTCCTGATTACCTCTCTGACCTACAACGTCCTTACTGGCAATAAAGTCTCTGAACAGGATTCTATAATGCTCCAGGGTGAGGGTGTCGTCCAACCGATTGTTCCGGCTGAGCAGCAAAAGCCCGCCGTATCTTTCAAGGACACAGGTAACGACGCTAAGAGCGAATAGCTCATAAGCATATCGTGCCGAGGTGGTGGAATTGGTAGACACGCTGTCTTGAGGGGGCAGTGGAAGAAATTCCGTGGGGGTTCGAATCCCCCCCTCGGCACCACGTAATCAAAAGGGTTGCAGCTAACAAGCTGCAACCCTTCCTCTTTTTTACATTTTCACATTCAATTTTTTTGTCGAAAATGTATGTGTGCCCACCACCCACAAATGTGGCACAATGATGGCTAAACCGTCATCCTGCTCCGAGCGAAGGACGGTCCAGATGCCAGAGAAGTGGGTCTAAGAAACTGGACCACAGCTTAAGGTGGACATATAGAAGCCAAAGGAGGCTTTTCGATGTCCAAAAAGAGAAGAAGATTTACTGCTGAATTCAAAGCCCGAGTTGCCCTGGATGCATTGTCCGGAGAACATACTCTTTCCGAACTGGCCAGCAAGTATGGTGTCCACACCAATCAGATCTCCCAGTAGAAGATGCAAGCAAAAGAACAGATCGTTGCCGGATTTTCCGGCAAGGCCCAAAAGAGCCAGCATCCAATGCTCAGCGTCCGACGGCAATGCAGAATTCTTAGGCTGCAACGCTCAATGTATTACTATCAGCCGATCGGCGAATCTCCGTACAACTTGGCTTTGATGAAACGTATTGATGAGTTGTTCATTGAACTGCCGTACTTTGGGACTCGGAAGATGCTCAACATCTTGCGAGATGAAGGGCATTGGGTTGGCCGTGGTCGCCTGAGAAGACTCATGCGCAAGATGGGCTTAATGGTGATTTACCAAAAGCCAAGGACAAGCCAGCCACATCCGCAGCACAAGACTTATCTGGATTTGTTGCGTCATCGGGCGATTACGAAGCCCAATCAGGTTTGGTGCGCCGACATCATGTACATTTCAATGAAACGACGCTTTTTGTATCTCGTAGCAACCATGGATTGGCATAGCCGCGCAGTATTGTCGTGGCGTTTGTCGAACACAATGGATGCTGATTTTTGTGTTGCAGTCTTGGAGGATGCGATTAACCGTTATGGCGTTCCTGAGATATTTAACACGGATCAGTGGAGTCTGTTTTACCAGCTACGAGTTCACGAAGACTCTGAGGGATGCAGGGCTCCGCATCTCAAGGGAAGGCCGAGGGCGTTGGATGGACAAGGTCATGATCGAACGCCTCTGGAAGTCGTTGAAATATGAATGTGTTTATTGGCGGGAATTGAAAACAGGAAGTGAGCTACAAAGTGCTCTGGCCTGGTGGTTCAACTTCTACAATAATCGGCGTCCTCATACAACCTTTGGCGGATGCAAGTCGATGGAGATATATCACAAGCGCGCCCCCTACCCCAGAGGGGGTGGCCCCGACTAGCGGCGTAGTTACGTTAAACTGTCCACCTTAAAAACGCCGCTCAGTGATCGAACAATGTGGACCCACTTCTTATGAAGCTCGTGTACGTGCCGACTTATCAGGGGTAAAATCTCGGTCATTAAATCTCCGTATCAGGAATTTTCACCAATCATTGATCTCTTTCTCAAGGAACTCTTGTTCGCAGATCGCTTTGCTCGTGACAAACTGACATACCAAGAGTGTGAGTTGCTGATTTTATGGAGATTCTTGAAGCCGTGTTGGCAAAAAAGAAGCTGAAGACGCTTACAGCCTATATGGAGTTGTTTTGAATGATAGAAAGTAATCAGTCCGCCCCTATGTTTTTTGAGATAAAAGGTCAGATATAACTCCAGAGCACACCCACCGGCTTATAGCCGGTGGGTGTGCTCTTAAAATGGGAACTGAAAATCCTGAGTCTTATTGGGGGGCCCCATCTTATTATTAATAGCATCTATGCGAGCTTTAGCTGCCTCCCTTTGCGATTTTCTACCTGCATTTTTAACAACAGTGGTCAATAGCCTTTTTGCTGTTGGGTAGTTTCCTCTTTTTTCATAGATCAAAGAAGCTCGATACATAGCAGTAAGAGCCCATATATTTTCTTGAGGATACTTCCATGCTAGTGTGAGATAGTATTTTAAAGCAGATTCCGTATGTTTGACAGCTTGTTCTCCTTCACCAAGCCAAAAAAGGATTTCAGCTTTGAGTTCAGTTGACAGATCCTTATTTTCAGTCTGGATGACCAATAATTGTTTTTTAGCGGAAGAAAAATCACGCTGTTGCTGATAGAGGAGGGCAACTCTTAATCGAATCATTGCGGGAAGGGGAGCATTGAGCTTATCCATCTGATTGAATGTTTCGAGTGCAGCTTCATTTCTTCCAGAATCAAACTCCAAAGTTGCCTTGGCATTTAACCAGTCAATACGTTGTGATGTTGGCAATTCCGTATGGTTGATTTTGTTGAGATAAAATGCAGCCAACTGAAGGTCTTTAGCTTGAAGTGACTGGTGGGTGAGGTAGAGGAGGCACTGAGTCCCGAAGGTTGTTTTTTCAAAAAGGAAAGCTCCTCTTTTAGCCAATTCTGAAGTTGGCTTTTTTTTGAATTGAGCTTTCCAGTTGGCCAACGTCAAAAGCCTGTCGAGAGGGTAGATCTTATTAGCCAAAATTTCGAGCTTCTCATCCTGGGATGATATCCAAAATGGGGCTTCTTCGTCTGAATGATCCAGTTCTCCGGCAGCCTGACTGAGTGCAAAGAGCAGGGGAGCGGTTTGAAGATTTTGCAGACTGTCTTGGGGATATGATTCAGTAAAGTCTTTCTTTAACAAACGCATGTCAGCCAGTTGTAATGTTAGTGGAAGTTGGTTTTGGACAACACCATCCAACAACGATGGATCTAATGGACCGGTTCCGGTCGCCAAGAGAAGTGCGAGCTTGAAATGGCGAAGAAGAATCCTCGTTTCCGTGGAAAGCAACATGGAACCTAGCTCATTATCAATCGTTTTTTGGGCATCCTCAAGAGACATTACAAGAACTTTATTTCGAAACTGCGTCCATGTCGCTGAGTTTGAGTTTCCTAAAAACCAATTGTTTTTGTTATGAACAAAAGGAGCAAGTATATTCCCTTCCCAAAAAGCGCTGGCCTTAATAAATCCACCATCTTGAAAAGTCGAGAGCCCTTTAGGAACTTGTCCCTGAGCAACATAATCAATGAATGAAACCCAAAAAGATCGAAGAGGAGAATTGGAGATTGTTTGAATTTTTTCTTTGGAATCATTCACTTTTTCGAGCGAAAGCAAAGCCATTGCTTGTGAAATAGCTAATTTATCTTCTTGTGTAATTGTTAAAGTAACAGTTGACTCTTTTGCACTCGTTTTTCCCAACAAGCTAGAATTTTTGATTTTTTTTGATACAACGGACTGTGCTAATTTCCAAAAGTCTGTCCCCCAGATGTCTGAGCCTATTTGAGCGATTTGTGAGAGTACCTTTTCCTGAGAACTTCTTGAGATAGTGTAATTTGACAAGTATGCCCAATAAAGCTTTAGCCAGACATCTCCCCAGGTTGTCGCTAGTTTGGCGTCTTTAAAGTACTTGATGAGTTCTTGTTTGTTTTGAACATATGATGCTGCCTGACTGTACCACAGGACAGACTGTGGAAGTCTTCCCAGGGCTCGGTTGGCTTGACCACCTGTCCATAAACGTTCGAATTCAGTTGCGTTATCACTTAAAGTTGGGAGGGTGTTAATTAGGTCCAAAGCTTTTTCAGGAGATTTGAGGTTTAGATATGTTTTTGCTCTCTGGAGGATACTGACAGGTGATAAGGGTTCCGTGTGAGTTGCGTATTCATTTTCCAACACGTCCCATGCTTCATATTTTTTAAGCCAGTCCTCAAAAGAATCCGAAGATTTTGCGAGGGCTACGCTTGAAGTCAAGCTCCAAGCCAAAAGGGGTACCAAGAGTATGCCAGTGATTTTAAAATTCATTTGCAAACCTGTAATGTCATCGTTAGTAGGTCATTGATCCTGTATTGATAGTGTAATGTATCAGGCCTCAACAGAACTCTCAATCGTCATAAATTAAATAAGATTCGTGGTTTCGAATAAGCTTATTTTTTAAAGTTTACATAATTTACATTATGAGACAATCGTTTAAGTGTCTTAAATTAAACAATTAAATCAAAAACACTTAGGTTTTAATTTTTCGGGTTGCTCACTTACTGATAAGCTTTCGGTCTATTTTATCTGTTTTTTGTATTAATTGATGTCAGTAAATATTAGTTTTCTAAAATATGCTGTTTAAACAGATGTTTAAACAGCTCGAATAAATACAAACTTGCTCAAACTTTGGCTCCTATGTATGTTTCTTCTCCAATGTTCTCTATTTCAACCTATGAAGATAAACACACATCATATGAATGGATATTTCATCACTGGAACTGACACGGGTGTCGGTAAAACAAATGTCACTGCTGCTCTACTTCGCTGCTTCTTGGATGCTGGCCATAATGCTCTTGCGATCAAACCTATTCAAACAGGATGTCGAAAGACTGTTGATGGGTTCATTGCAGAAGATGTCGAGACTTACGCGCAGTTTACTGAAAGCTATTTTCCAAAAGGCTATCCTGATGCTTGTTGTCGAAAATTCCATCCTGCTTGTTCCCCTCATCTTGCGGCTCAACTGGTGGAAGAAGAATTGGATGTTGAAAAGCTCACTTATGACATAAAACAACTTTCTGCAGATAAACAGCTTGTTCTCGTTGAAGGCGCTGGCGGTGCCCTCGTGCCTCTTGGCCAGGGGGAAACCTTACTAGATCTTATGGAACGACTTGCCCTTCCCGTAATTTTGGTTGCAGACAACCGATTGGGAGTCGTGAACCATGCGCTTATGACAGTTAAAGCCATTCGTGAACGTGGTCTTACCCTTGCAGGTATCGTGATGACAAATACTTCCCCTGTTCAGGATGATGCTTATCTGAGGCAAAACAACATTGAGACGATCGCTGAATATGGTGATGTCTCCATTCTTGCTGAGATTCCATATTTCACGAGAGAAAAACGTGCGATATCTATAATTCATCACACGAAAAAAATAGTTGCAGCACTAGAAAAAAAAACAACAGATGATATTGACTGTGTAAAAGCTGAAGTGGATTTTGACCAGAGGTACATCTGGCACCCATATACTTCCGCTCTTAATCCTTTACCGAGTGTCAAGGTCCATGGCACACGGGGAACAAAAATTATACTGGAAGATGGAGCAGAATTAATTGATGGTATGGCCTCATGGTGGTGTGCTATCCATGGTTATGGACATCCTAAGCTCAAAAGTGCTCTCCGCTTCCAACTGGGGAGAATGTCGCATGTTATGTTCGGAGGGTTGACTCATGATCCAGCCATTAAGCTCTGTCGTAATCTACAGAAAATGACACCGGATGGCCTTGATCATGTTTTTCTCGCAGATTCCGGTTCGGTAAGTGTAGAAGTTGCCATAAAAATGGCATTGCAATACATGCAGGCGGATGGTCAGAAAAAGAGAACAAAGCTTTTTACAATACGTGGTGGATACCATGGTGACACCTCTGGGGCCATGTCTGTATGTGACCCAACAGGAGGTATGCATCACCTTTTTTCAAGTCTACTCCCCCAACAGATCTTTGCATCACGTCCATCTTGTGGGTTTGATGATGAGTTTTTCCCTGCCTGCCTTGATGAAGCCAGAGAGATAATCAGTAAACATGAAGCTGAACTTGCCGCGATAATTCTTGAACCTATCGTTCAAGGAGCTGGCGGGATGTATTTTTACCATCCACAGTATCTGTCTGGATTGCGAGCCCTCGCGAATGAATTTGGAATACTTCTTATTCTTGATGAAATAGCTACCGGATTTGGAAGGACAGGAAAGCTCTTTGCATGCGAATGGAGTGATGTCATTCCGGATATTATGTGTGTTGGGAAAGCTTTGACTGGTGGCACTATGACTTTGGCTGCCACATTGGCAACACATGAAGTTGCAGCCACCATCTCTCGTGATGGTGGTGTCTTTATGCATGGCCCGACCTTTATGGCCAATCCCCTTGCTTGCGCAGTTGCGAATGCGAGTCTTGAAATTTTACAAACAACTAATTGGGCTGATCTTGTCAATAATATTGAAGGTTGGCTGAAGGAAGCCTTGACTCCTTGTCGTAGACTTTCTGCTGTAAAAGATGTTCGAGTGCTTGGCGCTATAGGTGTGGTTGAATTAAATAGCACTGTCGATGTCGAAAAATTACAGAGTTTTTTTATTAAAAGGGGGGTCTGGTTGCGTCCATTTGGGAAACTCATATACACCATGCCTCCTTATACAATGAGCCATGATGAAATAAAAACTCTTGGCACGGCTATTTTCGATGCAATATCAACGAATGCACATGTTGAAGGGAATTAAATGTATATTCTGTCTCTCTATTTTGTTTTTTTCATAGGCATGGGGATTTATGAGTACTGCAAGCGAAAGGATTTCGAAGAATTTGCTGTGGCAGGTCGACGTTGTGGAGCAACTGTCACAGGTGTTTCCATAACAGCTTCATGCGTAGGTGCTTCTGCTACAATTGGCATGACTGGTCTGGCTTTTTCCTCAGGTACTCCGGCTTTTTGGTGGCTTGGCTCCGGTGCAGTTGGGCTTCTTGTACTCAGCACATTTCTTGCCGCCAAGACGAGACGAAGTGGTGTATACACCCTGCCTGATATGGCTGAAAAGTTTATTTCACCCTCAGCTCGACGGCTGATGGCTTTAATTATTATTCCAGCATGGGCATCAATACTTGCAGCTCAGTATATAGCAGCAGCAAAGGCTGCTACAGCTTTATCTGGTATGGACTATTCAGTTGCTCTTATCTGTTGTGCCGCTGTTATTACGACCTATACGATGCTTGGTGGACAAAACTCTATTCTCAAAAGTGATTTTGTCCAATATTTTCTTGTTATTGTTGGATTAGCGCTCGCTCTTTATTATACAGGGCATGCGTCCTCTGTTTCTCTCATGAATATTAAATTGGAATTTGTTAATGACGCTTTTCCTCTTTCAAAATGGACCTATTTCATGGTCATTGTGGGTGGGAGCTATGTCGTGTGTCCTATGCTTTTTGGGCGTTTATTTTCTACTCGAGGCGAAAAGCAAGCTCAAAACGGCGCTTTCTTCGCTGTCATATGCATTACTCTTTCTGCCATAGGCATAGTTTGTATTGGCCTTTATGCTCGAGGATTGGCACCAAGTGGAACTGATGCCGATTCCATCTTAACACAAGTAGTTCCTGCAACTATGCCCGCATGGGCAGGAACGGCCCTCTTGTTCGCTTTGCTTTCAGCCATCATCTCTTCTGCAGATTCATGCTTGATTACGGCTGCTACAGTTTTGGAGCATGATCTTATTGGTGGAAGCAATACTGGCCGATGCAGGTTGCTCATGTTTGTAATAGGATTGGGAGCACTCGGGGTTGCCAAATCCGGGGGCAGTATTCTTTCTCTTCTGCTTGCAGCAAATGACATCTATGTCTGTGGTGTTGTGGCTCCAATGTTTGTAGCAATCCTTGCGTGGAACAAACGACCGATAAATTCACTGCTGATGCTTTTAGGCATTATAGCTGGGGGCTCATTGGGCATTATGGCAGCATGGACAGGCTTCAAAATATATAGCTTTATGGGAGTTGGGCTTTCCTTAACACTTTCAATAGCCGCCCTACTCCCTTCTCGGTCATTTGCAAAATCTTGATTATTCATAAGTCATAATATGTTATATTGCTTGTTCCACATAAAAAAGCCTGCCATCAAAGATGGCAGGCTTTTCAGATCGCTGACAAACCCCACTTTTTTTTGAAAGTGGGGTTTTCTCATGCTTCGATTTTTTATCACGTCGCCAAAAGGTTGTTTTGTTGGGTTGTTGTCGTGAAAGAACCACCTGAAAGGGCTCTTAAGCGGAAATGACGTAAAAATGATGACAATATTGCATGCAAAATGCCTGTTGGAACCAGCATCATAGCCATTTTCTTCATATTCTGGCAGGCGGAGGAAAGCAGACTTTGCTCTTGCACTTTAGACAAGCCTCGGAAGCGGGCATAGCGATGCCCATGCAATTCTTTCGCATCGGCAAAGCTGCGTTCAACGGTCTCTTTTCGCCGGACGTAAACCCGCTTTCCATACTCGCTGAGGCGGTGCTGATCGATCAAGTCTTTATGGTTCTGCCAAACATGCCGACTGATTGTCTTTTTGTGAGTTCTGCTCGTCGTACATTCTCCAAGTCGTCGACAGGATTGACACTGTTCTGGCGAAGAAGCGTACTGTCGATACCCTTCTCGGTTCGTTGTCACATAGTGAAGTTTTTGACCTTCTGGGCAGATATAACAATCGGTTTCAGGCTGGTATTGGTACAGTCGTTTGGGGAGCATTCCTTTGCGACGAGGTGGCCGACGATAGCCAATGACGCCATAAATATCTTTTTCTATCAGCGCCTTGCATATATGTGGTGTGAAATATCCGGCATCAAGTCCTACGTTTTTCACTGAAAAATCGAACCGATCAATCTGCCTTTCTAGCCTTTCCAGATACGGCACGCTATCGTGCAAGGCCGCCGAGGTCACATGGCTGTCGGTGATAATGTTGCAGCGGCTGTCTACCGTGCGATGATCCAGATAAAAGAAGCCTTTGGGCTTACCTTCTCGGACCATATAACCGCTTTCAGGGTCGGTCGTACTTTGCTTGATCTGCTTTTCTTCAGGCTCGACAGATCGTACTTTTAGCGGCTTTTTGCCATGCTCACGTCGATCTTCCTCCACGGCTTCATCGAGTTCGCCGAGGTAGGATTTTGTGCTTTTACTGACCTGCTTTTCCTTGTATTTATTCTTGTTCGCATTGGCCTTGAGATGAGTTGAGTCGGTGTAAAGCGTATGCCCACCAACAAGATTCTTGTGCATGGCCTGAACTACGATCCCATCAAAAATGTCTTGGGCAACGCTGGTTCCATTAAACCTGCGCCGCCTGTTCTGGCTGAGGGTCGAGGCATTGGGAATCTTGTCCTGCAAGCCAAATCCGAGGAACCATCGATAAGCCATGTTGACCTCGATCTCTCTCACGAGTTGTCGCTCGCTACGGATTCCGAACAGGTAGCCAATAAACAGCATTTTGAAGAGCACTACCGGGTCAATGGCTGGTCGTCCATTGTCTTCGCAGTACAGCTCCTTGGTGCGTTTGCGGATGAAGGAAAAGTCTATGACTTTGGCAATTTTTCGAAGAAGATGGTTTTGTGGGACCAGGTCATTGATCGAAACAAACTCCATCTTTACTTGTTGGTCTTTAGGCGTTTTCAGCATAAAAACAGTATAAGAAAACCCTCGCCAAAAGGCGAGGGTTTGTCAGCAGTCTGAAAAGCCTGCCATCAAAGATGGCAGGCTTTTGGGGTGGGATCAGTTAAATAACAAAGATACCTGCAAGCCCAAGGAAGCTCCAAAAGCCTATTGAATCTGTTATCGTAGTCAAAAATATTGATGATGCCTGAGCTGGATCTCGACCTATTTCTTTCAATATCAATGGTATTGATGCTCCCGACAATGAGCCTACTAACATATCTATAATGAGTGCGACTGCCATACAAGTCGCAAGAGCATAATCATGAGTCATAAAGGCGATACAGATAAAAACAAGTACGGAAATCACCATACTGTTCAGGATTCCGATTTTAATTTCACGAAAAACTGCGTACCAAGCTTTCTTCCTATCAAATTTCTCCATGGCCAATTGCCTGATCATAACAGCCAACGCTTGTTGTCCCGTATTGCCAGCCTGGTTGGATACAATCTGCATTAAAGCTGCTAAAATAGCCATTGTAGCTATCTCTTGATCGAATAAATGGACGACATAGGCTGCAATAGCGGAGTTTACGACATTAAGGATTAGCCAAGGAATACGTTTTTTTACGGAAAACGCGACCGGAGAGTCTGTTGTTTCATCTGCTCCGGCACCAACCATGGTTTGCATGTCTTCACTTGCTTCTTCATGAATGATATCAATGACATCATCTACTGTAACGACACCGAGCAATCGGTTGCCAAAATCAACGACAGGTAATGCAAGTAAATTGTAATGAGCAATTAAGTGAGCAACATTCTCTTTATCAACGTTGTACCCGACAGTGATTAGATTTTGTGTTTTTACCAATTCCTTGAGCGGGCCACCTCGTTTAGCAAGCAATAAATCTCGTAACGAAACAACACCCACCAAGCGGTCTTTGGAGTCCGTAAGGTAGGCATAATAAGGAATTTCTTTGTCTTCTACTTCCTCTCGAAGTTTGGATATGGCTTGATCAGCATCTAAATTTTGATCCAGAATAACAACTTCGGTGTTCATGACACCTCCAGCCGTATCCGGATCAAAAGTCAAAAGAGTCTTGAGTTCAGCACGCTCTTCTTCAGGAACTCGTTTAAGAAGAGCCTGCCGTAGATCATCGTCTAGTCCGACCAAAAGATCAGTCGCATCATCCGGCGCCATTCTTTCGACAATGCGTGCAGCAAGTCCCCTATTCAAATGCTGAATAAGAGCTTTTTGATCGTTATCATCCATCTCGGCGATGGACTCGGCAGCATCCTTAATCGGAAGCTGTTTAACGAATTTGACCTGATCAGAAATGTCAAGGCCTTCAATGGTTTCTGCTGCATCAGCCGGATGCTGAGCTTCAAGCTCGGCAGCAGTCAACCCTTCGAAGTCTTTTTCCTCAACGAGATCTATTATATCTTTTGCACACATGGAAAAAAGTCCTAGCCCAATTCACTATTAAGGTCAAAGACTTCACTCCAGATTAGTGTTATATATTTGTGAAATATTTCATCAAGTCACCTACCTCTTGACGAAAGCCATATGGTGCTTTAGTTGCCAACATCAAGCTAAGAAAATTAGGAATAGGTATGTCTACCAGCACTTTTGATACTTTCTTCCAGGCTGAAGCCCGGATGTTTCTCCTCGCAACAATTCGTATTGCCCTTGCAGAGGATGGTTCAGACCTCACTTCAATGGGACTTTTTTCCGAGAACGACATGGCGCAAGCTCTGATTGTTGCAAAGCAAAAAACCGTTGTTGCAGGTCTTCCGATCATCCCTCTGGTTCTTGAATTTGGTGGTGAAGACTGCCAAGTTCATCTCAATGTTGATGACGGAGAAACTGTTTCCGAAGGCACCATGGTTGCGGCTTTGCAAGGTCCTGCAACCCAAATCCTCAAAGCGGAAAGAGTCATATTAAATTTTTTATGTCATTTGTCAGGGATCGCCAATATGACAGCTCAATATGTCGAAGCTCTTGAAGGGACAGGAGTGCAGCTTTTGGATACTCGGAAAACACTTCCAGGTCTCAGGTTTCCAGAGAAGTACGCTGTTTTGGCTGGCGGTGCCAAAAATCATCGGATGACTCTCTCTGAAATGCTCATGCTTAAGGATAACCATATAGACCGAGCCGGCAGTATTACGCATGCGGTCGAGACTCTTCTACGAACAAACTCCCCCTGCCCTCCCATTGAAGTTGAATGCCGAACCTTTGCTGAGGTTGAAGAAGCTTGCCAATGTCAAATCCAACGAATTATGCTTGATAATATGGACGCGAAAACGGCCAAAGAGGCTTTAACTTTGATCCCTGACTCTATTGAATCTGAGATTAGTGGCAATGTTTCTCTCGATACGATTCGGGAAATTGCCGGATCAGGGCCTGACTTCATATCAGTAGGCAAATTGACTCATTCAGCGCCTTCAAGCGATTTTAGCATGCAATTCATTCCCTTGGGCTAGATAGGAGTACCCGTGGAAAAGTCAGTCGATACGATTCATAGAATCAAAGAGGCAATGGGCGATAATCTTGCGATTCTCGGTCATCACTATCAGTCAGATGATGTTGTTGCGCTAACTGACATTAGGGGAGATTCGCTCGAATTATCACGGCGTATCAGTAGTCTCGATGCGGAGCATATTGTTTTTTGTGGTGTCTATTTTATGGCAGAATCGGCGGCAATTCTTCAGCGTTCCGGGCAGAAAATTTACATTCCGGATATTACTGCAACATGCCCCATGGCGGATATGGCAGACGCTAAGAGAGTTGAAAAAACGTTGGAGATACTTCAAAGCAATGGGCGAAAGGTTATTCCATTAACCTATGTAAATTCCTCTGCTGCCGTTAAAGGAGTCGTTGGCCGCTTTGATGGTTCTGTCTGCACCTCCGCCAATGCTGAAAGAATGCTTAAATGGGCCTGTGAACAAGGGGATTCAGTTCTTTTTCTTCCAGATAAACACCTTGCTCGAAATACGGCCCATGCACTGGGCATTCCTCTCGAGAAGCAACTCGTGCAACCCGAAGGAATAAAAGAAGGTGTCGTTGATCTTTTTGTCGATTCCAAAGTCGCCGATGACAAGGAACTGATCATTTGGCCCGGATATTGTCCCATTCATGAAGAATTCACTTTAAAGAGCATTCAGACAATCAGATTGAATGAACCTGATGCGCATATTGTTGTTCATCCGGAGTGTGCCCCGGAAGTTGTTGCTGCATCTGATGGGCATGGGTCGACAACTTTTCTGATTAAGTATGCATCTGAAGCGCCTTCAGGATCAACTGTGTACATCGGGACTGAGGAAAACTTGGTGAATCGGTTGGCACAGCAATTTAAATCTGAAAAAACAATCAAGCCACTTGCTGTTAGCCGATGCGATGACATGGGGAAAACAACAATTCATAATCTGGCAAATCTATTGGAAAATATTCATGAAACAGTTCCAGTGACAGTTGCCGAAGAAATCAGAGAACCAGCTAAATGGGCTTTGGAACGTATGCTTAAAGTATGCGCTTAATTGTTAGAAGACTGGGTTTACCCAATGTACAATTTACGCTTTCATTGTGATGCTCTCATTATAGGATCCGGGATATCCGGAGCGTTAGCTGCTCTGACGTTGGCTGATAAAGGGCTTGATGTTATTCTCATCACTGCTGATGAAAATATCGGAGATGGTAACACCGCTCTCGCACAAGGGGGAATTGTCTACCGAAGTGATGAAGATGAACCCAAGTTGCTTGAAAAGGACATTCTTACGGCAGGTTGGAATCATAATTATATTCGTGCCGTTCGGTATCTTTGTCGGCGCGGTCCAGAAGTCCTTCATGAGATTTTTTTGGATAAATATAAAATTCCCTTTAACCAACGAGTCCCTGGGGACTGGTACCTAACAAGAGAAGGTGGACACTCTTTAGCGCGTATCCTTTATTGTGATGACCATACAGGAAAGAATATCATGGATGTTCTTTCCCGAGAAGTTTTGGAACATTCGAATATCAGAGTTCTTACCAAAAGGACTGCCATTGATTTACTCACAACACAGCATCACGCCCACCATCTTGATTTTAACTATAGTCTTTCTAATCAATGCGTTGGAGCGTATGTCTTCAACGAAGCATTGCAATCTGTCGAAACTATTCTCTCAAAATATACTCTCCTCGCAACTGGCGGTATTGGGCAGATTTACCTGCATACAACGAACACTATCAGCTCTATAGGTTCGGGACTGGCCATGGCGCATCGAGCCGGAGCTCGTTTGATGAACTGTGAATATGTACAGTTTCACCCCACAGCTCTTTATGGGGGAGCACAAAAAGGAGACAGGCGCTTCCTTGTTTCTGAAGCAGTTCGAGGAGAAGGAGCTGTTCTTGTGAATGCTCAAAGGGAGGCCTTTATGCCTCGGTATGATACTCGTGCCGATTTGGCCCCACGAGATATTGTAACGCGAGCTATAATGAATGAAATGCTTCATTCTGGTGACGAATGTGTCTATCTTGATGTTGCTCAAGTCAAACATGACGTGAGCAAACGATTCCCAACCATATTTGAGAAATGCCGATCTATTGGCATTAATATGCGACGTGATCTTGTTCCAGTCGTTCCTGCTGCACATTATTTTTGTGGAGGTATTCTTGTGGATAACCGGGGACGGACCACATTGGACAATCTTTATGCTGCTGGTGAATGCAGTTGTACAGGAATTCACGGGGCGAATCGGCTGGCAAGTACATCTCTTTTGGAAGGTATGCTTTGGGGATATAGCGCTGGTGAAGATATTGCTAAGAGATTGACAAAAAGTTCAAAACAAAGCCGTAAGCTCAATGACGCAATTCCTGATTGGGTACCAGGTGGTGATAAACCAAATGAAGATCCTGCTCTTGTCGCTCAGGATTGGGCTAATATTCGTAACACGATGTGGAATTATGTCGGTGTATCCAGAACAAAAGCTCGTTTGACTCGTGCCTTTTCTGATTTGAGTAAACTGACTAAAGATCTTCAGGATTTTTATAAAGAGACTGCTCTAAGCAAACCCATCATTGACCTCTTTCATGGTTCACAAGCTGCATATATTGTTACACTCTCAGCACTTCGTAATAAAAAGACCAAAGGATGTCATTTCAGAACCGATTAAAATGTTATCGATTCATTGGCGAACAAAGTAAGAAAAGGGGGAATAATATCCCCCTTTTCGTTTTTATAACAAATAGTTATTTAAAAAAAAGATTTACTCTAGATGAATACTAAAAAGTTTTCAGTGTAAAAGTACATTCCTGAGAAATTCAATTCTTCAACTTCTGCATGAGATAATTTATTTACGCCAAAATTCAGGAACAAATAAAATCACCACAGTGTATATTTCTAAACGACCAAGAACCATGCAAAAGGTCAACACCCATTTTGCCGTATCCGGAAGCCATGCAAAATTTTCAGTTGGCCCTACCCCTCCTATTCCGGGGCCGATATTGCCGATACAAGCCAATGAAGCCGCAAAGGAAGTAACGACGTCAACCCCAGTCCCAGCTATTATAAATGCTGCAAGAAAAAATAAACCTATCCAGAGAATAAAGAAGCCCCAAACTCCACTGAGAACATCATCTTGCACTACTGTTTGCCCAAGCTTTACTCGATTGACTGAACGAGGATGAATTAAACGAAAGAGTTCTTTGTATGAATGCTTTATCAATAACATGATGCGCATGACTTTCATACCTCCGCCGGTTGATCCTGCACAGCCTCCGACAAACATACAAAAAAGCAATATAGCTTGGGTAATGCCTGGCCAGAGTTCATAATCGGCCGTGGCAAAGCCGGTTGTGGTCAGGATAGATGCCACTTGGAAAGAGGTGTATCTTATAGAGTCCGATACAGTCTCATAATTCCCTGCGGAATAACATGCAACGGCAACAACTCCGGTAAAAAGAATAACCATGCACGAAAATACCCTAAACTCAGGGTCTTTGAGCATAGACATTGGACGCCATTTCATAAGCATGTAGTGGAGAGTAAAATTGATACCGGCAATAAACATGAAAATTGTTATGACATAATCAATATAGGCACTATTAAAAGCTGCTACTGAAGTGTTCTTTGTAGAAAAACCCCCAGTTGCCATGGTTCCAAAAGTGTGACAGAGAGCGTCAAAGAAATCCATGCCACCGAACATCAATAATACAGTCTCAACGACACTAAAGAATACATAGACTTTCCAGAGGGTAACCGCAGTGTCCTTAATGCGAGGCTTGAGCTTGTCAGGAACTGGTCCTGGCACTTCTGCTTTATACAATTGCATTCCACCAACACCAAGAAATGGTAGAATAGCAAGTGAAAGAACTATGATACCCATACCCCCGAGCCAATGGGTGAGACTCCGCCAAAAAAGAATTCCTCTTGGAATAGCCTCAATATCCGTGAGAACTGACGAACCAGTTGTACTGAAGCCTGATAATGATTCAAATATACAATCAACGATCGAATGGAAAGTACCACTGAGATAGAAAGGCAGTCCTCCAAAGGCTCCAGCAACAAACCACCCTAGGGCGACAATAGCCATCCCTTCTCGATGCGTCATGACAGAAGAGGCTTTTGATGCCTCTGGGTCGCGAAATATGGCAAAGAGAATAACTCCACAGAGAAGAGTGATCGCCATAGATTCTGCGAGTGGGCCAGCTGTACCATCTGCATAATAGAGTCCCCACAGGAGGGGGAAAAACATCGTCATGCCGATGCAAGCCACCAATGCGCCGATAATATGCAGGACGTATCTCCAGCGCATTTAGAAAAACTCCACTTTCGTGGTTAAGACTTTTTCAACTTTTGGAATATTTTTTCTCGTCGAAATAATAATCAAAAGATCCTTCGGTTGAATAATCGTATCTCCTCGAGGTATGAGAACTTCGTCTTGACGCTGAAAGCACAGAATAAGACACCCTCGCGGGAAATTGATATCCTTAACCGCTTTACCGACAATTGGTGATCCCTCATAAGCATAGGCCTCAAGAGCTTCCGCCTCTTCACCTCGAATATTGACAGAAGATATAATTCTTCCTCTCCGGATAAAATGAAGAAGAGAATTGATCGCAGATTGCCGAGGGCAGACAACATAATCAATGCCAATAGGTTCGATAAGGGGCATGTACCCAAAATTATTGACCCGTGTGATGGTTCTTTTGGCTCCAAGGCTTTTTGCTAAAAGACAAGTCAGAATGTTAGTCTCTTCATCTCCGGTTACAGCGATAACCATGTCCATATCCTGAATATTTTCTTCTCGTAAAATTTCTTGATCCGTAGAATCTCCCATAAGGACAATTGGACGATTGAGCCTTTCTGATAAAAAATTGCACCGTTTTTGACGATTCTCCAAAATCCGTGTGTGATAAAATTTGTTATCGAGAGCTTTTGCCAATTTATAGCCAATATTCCCACCACCAATGATCATAACTTCCCGAACAGGTTCGACACATATTCCTATTCGCTCGAGGATTTCTTCTTGATCAAGAATATCACACACAAAGTAGACAATATCACCTTTTCGAATTTCATCTAGACCACTTGGTATTATCAATTCGTCATCACGAACAAGGGCTGCAATCACCACTCCGAGGTCATCACCTATTCTCTCTCTCAAATTAAGCAGTTTCGCTCCCAAGATAGGACTCTCATCAGGAAGATTGATCCCAATTAGCCGGATTTTACCTCCTGCGAATTCGTTGATTTCAACCGCACCAGGAACGCTCATCAAACGAAGAACCGAATTAACAACCTCTTCATCAGGATTAATGATTTTGGTGATTCCAGCCCCTTCAGCCATGAGGAGATGTTTGTAATTTGTATACATTCCCCCACGAATTCTGGCGAGCTTCGTAACCTTTTCACCACCCAGCATATTGGCAAAAAAACATGCAATGAGATTGATCTCATCACTATCTGTAACAGCAAGAAATATATCAGCCTGAGCAATGCCGGCTTCTTCAAGAATAGCGGGACTACTACCAGATCCTCGGATAGTCTGCACATCAGAGGCTTCAGCCAATTTTCTTAGAGCTTCTGTACTCTTATCAATGACGACCACTTCCTTGTGTTCAACAGCAAGTCGTTGCGCGATATGGTAGCCTACTTCACCAGCCCCAATGATAATAATCCTCAATTCTCTTCTCCTTGAAACAAGAATACACAACCCACCAACTAGTACCTATCTTTCACAGTCTGCGCAACAAGAGGCATCTCTGTCTCCTTTGATTTTAATGGGCAAAAAATGAGGGCGCCCCTCTCTTGGAGCGCCCCATATACCGAAATCTCAAAGTTGTTTTTTTAAAGCAATGCAGCTTTGACACCATCAATCCCAATTTTTTTGAGCAACATTGACGATCGATTGCGTTTGGTTGAATTATCACGATAGTAAATGAGAAATCGATTTACAAGCTCAAGCGCATCCGAGCGAGAGAGATCCTCTGCCAGAATATCACCAATTCGAGGGCGGCCTGAGGCATTGCCTCCAATGACCATTGTCCATCCTTTTTTCTTCCCAATCAGTCCAATATCCCGAACGTAGCTTTCCGCACAGCACATGGTACACCCAGAGACTCCAACTTTTAGTTTGGCCGGAAGTTCCATGCCGACAAACATTTTCTCCAATTCGAGGCCAAAGCCAAGAGAGTCTTGGAGGCCGAACTTGCACACTTCAGTTCCTGGACAGGCTTGCACATAATGAACACATAATCCAACAGCTGGACCAATATCCATTTTTAGCTCGTTCCAAACTTCTTCCACCTGGTGTTCCTCGAGGCCTACGAGTGCGATTCTCTGACCTGAAGTTATCTTCATGATCGGCACTTCAAACTTACGACCAACCCGCGCCAAGGCTTCAAGTATCTCTGGTGAGACAAGTCCGACGGGAGTGCGAGGAACAATCGCATAGGTTTTCTTGTCGCGTTGCAGGATAGCGCCTTGAGGCGTATCATTTTTTTGCATAGTAAAACTCCTGAAATAATTGAGATCAGGAAGAAAAGACAGCATCCCTGATCGCTTCTAAGCCAACTCGTTCGACAAATCGCGCCGTGCGCTCTCTTTTTTTTGTTTTTTCACAATAAAAATCAAGAGTTTTACAAATAACTTCAAAGGCTCTTTCTTCGCCAACATCTTCAATTAAGATATCCCCGATACGAACTCTTTTTCCAGCATTTCCACCAAAGAGAATTGTCCATCCTTTTTTCTTTCCCACAAGCCCGAGGTCACGAACGTAACTTTCAGAACATGACATGGAGCAACCAGAAACTCCTGCTTTGAATTTCCAAGGCAACTCTATTGTATTTAAAAGTTTTTCGAGTTTGTCAGCCATACTCATGGAATCCTGCATACCAAGTCTACATGTGGTTTTGCCGGGGCAAGTCTGGACATAGCATTTACTAAATTCTCCAATAGGCCCAAGGCGTTCGATAACTTCGTCGACACAGCCTTCAGGTATCCCTTGAATTTTAAGTTTTTGCCCAGCTGTTAGTCGCACACTTGGCAAGTTGTATTCTTGCACGACTGTATTAATGATATTCAAGTATTCAGCTGAAATCTGACCGAGTGGTGTACGGGGAGAAAATGAATACAGTCCGTTCTCTCTTTGAGCTAAAACGCCTTTGGGGAGTGCTTTTTTGGGAGGAAGTTTTTCCATGGTTTCCTTTCCTATGATTATAAACGAAGTGTCCCAACTTGTTGAGTTCGCTACAAGTTGGGACACAGGTGGTAGTGACTCTATTCAGTTTAAATTGGAGGTGTGATCATTACCAGTACACGCAAGTCTGTCTTTGCCTTGACGCCATGGGGTTCTGATATCTCTGAAATAAGCACATCTCCTACATGAGCCGGCATACTTGCTCCATCGGCAGCCAAGAATTCACCTTCTCCTTCGAGGATGGTCAATGTCAACTCCCCTTCAAGGTCATGAGAATGCACAGGTAACGTTTGACCAGCTTTGAAGTTGAAATTAATCACCTTCATATATTCAGATTCATGTACAAGGTAATTGGAAAAATTTGAGTCCTTAAATCCATGCTTTTCAAACAATTCGATTTTCTTCATCGTAGGCTCCTTAAATTTCAACCTTCACAGGGGTTGTTTCCAAAATCTTACCGTCGCGAGAGATAATGATACGAGTTGTTTTTACTGCAACTCCTACCCTTTTAATTGCTTCTGTAAGAATTATACTCATTGACGAACAACAGGGAACTTCCATTTCCATTATGGTAATAGAATTCAGTCTGTTTTCTCTAATAATAGCTGCTAATTTTTCAATATATTCATTTTTATTATCAAACTTCGGGCATCCCATGAGAACGACTTTACCTGGCAAGAAACTGCTATGGTACCCTGGAAATGCAACAGGAACGCAGTCAGCTGTCAGCAACAGATCTGCCTCCCGGAGGAAAGGGGCGGTGGGGGGAACCAACCTAAGTTGTACAGGCCAATGGGATAAAGCAGATGGTGTGCTTGGTGAGGACGTAGGAATATTGGCTTGACCGCATGGTGTCATCGTGTGCAGAGCGGCACCCGGACATCCCTGTCTCGGCTGAGGAGTTGGATGGTTTTCAATTCGCAGGCTCTGTGGGGTTGGCATGTGCTCTGGTATACTTCTTCCTTGTGATTTCAGCAGGTCAGATACCGCGTGAGGGTCAAAATCATCTGCTTCCCTGACGACGACCTTAAGCGCACCTGTGGGACATTCACCAAGACAAGCTCCAAGGCCATCACAATAGACGTCACTCACTAATCGAGCCTTACCATCAATTATGGCCAAGGCCCCTTCTGCACAAGAAGGCACACACTCTCCACAGCCATTGCATAAGTTCTCATCAATACTAATCATTTTCCGTATAATAGTCATAATACCACCTCATCTTATTTATAAATTTAGATTCTTGCTACGCCTAAAAAAATGGCATGTAAGCTGACAACCAAAACTATGAAAATTTCTCTCGCTTTTTTTTCAGATAAAAAAGGCAACCGATATCCTATATGCCCATGCTTGCATGCAGAGACGCAATCACCGCATAAAGTACATGAATATCCTGGTTTCCGTAACTCTATCTGAACCTTGTCCAATGCATTGTAACGACATTTTTTGATACATGCCCCACACCCTGTACACTGAGGAGATATTCGAAGACGCCATAGTGATATTTTGCCAAGAATGACTGCAATCAGTCCCATTGGGCAATATGCCGTACAATGAGTCATCATGCCTACTCGCCTTGAAATGAAGAGCATAAGACAAATTCCAAGTCCTCCGAAAGCCGCTGCATATATAAGCATATTTAAAACGGGAATACCTTTTGATCGACACAGAATAGCACCTCCTATCGAGAGTGTTAGGGTTACCAAACGCCCAATGATACTAAGCTGTTTCAACCCCCTTCTCGCCTGGGGGCGAGGACCAAAACGACTCATACGATCATCCCAGGCACCTATGTAACAAAGATGACTGCACCAAGCCGGTCCTACCAATAAAAGAGTCACTATAAAGAGAATGATCATAAAATAGCCTTCACCTCGATAAAGGGGGCCAGAGACAATTAATGCTGGTACAGGGAGATGAAGAACTCCAGTCATAAGCATCTGATCAAAACCCAAAATGCCAAGGAAAAATTGTGCAAAAAAGATAACTGAAAAGAGGCCCCATATACGAGGACGATAAAAAATATGTTTTTCAGGTGATATAAGCGCACTACTCAATGCTTGTGCGTAGTATCCAAGAAGCATGACTTCCACCCACCCCCACCCTGGAAGGTATCGGTCAATAAGGAGGATCGGAAAGGGTGCCATGGACTTCGCAAGGACAAGACCTGAGATTGTAAGAAAAAAAGAGGCAAAACGAATGTGTTCAGTTTGTTTGGATTGAGAAAAAAATCTTTGACTTTCCTCACTGTTTAACACCCACAGAGCAATACTGTTTACAATGAGAATAGAGCCCATAATACAAGTGAGTCTGACCCAAGGCATATGAAAAGCTTGTCTGAAAAGAATATAATCAATTGTCGTCTGAGCCCAAAAAACACCACCATAGACAAGTACCGCAATACAGACCAATCGGACCCATGAGTTTCGTGTGCCCAATATGCATACGAGCATCACAAGAGCTATGAACTGACCAAAATCAGCTTGCCGTAGCGCGTGGGCAGCTAAAAGTAAAAGCGCGAGTATCGGTATGGCCAAATAGGATCTTCTCATGGTTGTCTCTCTTTCTGTCAGAATGATGAACATTTTTTTTGACGAGAGCCATGACTTAGGTCAACTTATTCGAAGTATAACTTGTTTTTGGAGATACAAACGTATGAATAAAATTGAGGCAGTAAAATCTGTCATGTTTTTCGAGGGATTGCCTGATGAAAAATTTAATAAACTTGCAGAAATATCTATTCTGAAGCGGTATGGGAAAGGGCAAATCCTCTTTGAGGCGGATATTCCTGCCCATGGATTTTTTGCTCCAATCAAAGGGCGAGTCAAAATTTTTAGAACTTCGCCTTCTGGCAAAGAACAGATTCTCCATATTTTTGGGCCTGGAGAAGCTTTTGGTGAAGTTCCAGTTTTTGAAGGAGGAACATTTCCCGCTCACGCTCAAGCTATCGAAGAATGTGAAGCGCTTTTTTTCCCCCGCCAGGACTTTGAAAATATGATCAAAGCTGATCCGGATCTTGCTATGAAAATGATGGCAATGCTATCACAGAAACTTCGAATTCTAGTCAATAAAATTGACGATCTCAGTTTAAAAGAAGCTCCTTCACGTGTCGCTTCCTACCTTCTTCTCCTACGATCGTCGCAAGAGTCTGATACCTTCAAACTTGACCTCCCCAAAGGACAGATAGCGTTTTATCTTGGAACTATTCAGGAAACTCTTTCGCGTATTTTCAAACGTTTTACCGAACAAGGAATAATAGACATCAATGGGAAGAAAATAACCATTCTTGATATTGAACAACTTCAAGAGTTGGCAAGCGAAGGGAAATAAATACCTTTATAAACAGCACAAAAGCCCGCCACACAAAGTGTGGCGGGCTACATAATCTGCAGCGATCAGATGAAACTAGGCTTCAATCTTATTGATAGCAGTCTGAAGACGAGAGATACGTCGTTCTGCCTGACGAGCGTGAATAACCTTTTTGCGGGCAGCTCTATCAAGAATGGAGCTCGCTTCTTTCAGGGCCTCTTGAGCTTTTGCAACGTCCTTCTCCTCAATGGCAACACGAACAGCCTTAACGGTGTTCTTGATACGTGTCTTGGAAATACGGTTACGGGCGCGACGCTTCAAGCTCTGACGGTGCCTTTTGAGGGCGGACTTGTGATTAGCCAAAGTAATTTCTCCTGATCAATTTTTTATCGTATTAAAAAGCTTTTGTTTTTTATTCTTCCCAAAGGGAGAGCTTTTTATATGGACTCTCTCTCTGATGTCAAGACTTTTTTATACTTGTAACGCATTGAAGTCGGCAAGCCGCCCCAATTTATTAACAAGTGCCTTCAGTAAATTCAGTCGGTTGAGACGAATATCAACATCATCACACATAACCATGACATTCTCAAAAAAGCTGTCAACCGAGGGGCGCAACTCCCGGAGAAGCCCCATCAAGCCTGAAAAATCAGCAGCTTGCCACAACTCATCAAAGTGAGGCAGGATTTCATCCAACTTATTGCCAAAGTTACTTTCATGTTCATCTTCAAACAATTCAGGATCATAAAAACCCGTTAAGGTTTGCCCTGCTTCATCGCCCTGTTTTCGAATGATATTAGCTGCTCTTTTGAATGTCAAAACAGCCTGCTCAAAATCATCCTCTTGAGTAAATACACCTAAAGCCTCCAGGCGTGCTTTAAGCGTGCATATATCATTAAATCCTGCTCCTAGTGCAGCATTCACTGCTCTAGAGTCGAATCCTTGACCAATAAAGAATGCGCGAAGGCGCTGTTCAAAGAAAGAAACAAGATTATTCACTGATTCATCAGGAGTTACTTTCCATTTTATATTTTTCCCATAAGCAGCTTGGGATATTTTGAGGAATGCTTCCAGATCTATGTCCAAATTATGATCCATGATAATTCGTGCAATACCAATTGCACATCGACGTAAGGCATAAGGATCATTGGCTCCTTTGGGGCTTTTTCCTAGCCCAAAGCATCCAACAAGAGTATCCATCTTATCTGCGATGGAAACAAGTGCACCCGATAAGCTTGGGGGAACTGAAGTATCTGGGCCAGCAGGGAGATAGTGCTCATATATTCCCTTTGAAACTATTTCCCCTTTCCCCGAACGCTCCGCGTAAATCCCCCCCATTTTTCCCTGCAGGGAATCAAACTCTATGACCATTTCAGAAACAAGGTCAGCTTTGGCCAAACGTCCAGCTGCTCGATATTTTTCTATTTCTCCAGGGAGAATGGATTTGGACTGATCAAGAACCTCAGCCAATTTTCCACAGAGCTTTTCCATGCGTCGGGATTTATCACCAACAGATCCAAGGGGGCCGAGAAAAACCACATTTTCAAGTTTATCAAGCCACGTTTGAAAATCCACTTTGCAATCTGCTTCCCAGAAAAAACGGGCATCTTCCAAACGAGCCTTGAGAACCCTTTCCCACCCTTTTTTCACAAGAGCTATATTCGTTGGTTCAAGATTGAGCGTCGTTAAAAAATAGGGCAGGAGATTCCCTTGAGAATCTTCAACACCAAAGCTTTTCTGGTGTGATTGCATGGAAGTCAAAAGAACTTCCCGAGGGAGTTCTAAATAGAGTCGGTCTATATCGCCTATAAGAGGGTTGGGGAACTCAATAAGATTTGCTACTTCTTCCAATAAACTATCATCCCAGACAATTTTCCCACCAAGTTTGTGTGCAAGCTTATTGCCGCAACGTACAATAGCTTCCTGGCGGTCTTGGGGATCAATGATAACGTTACAGTCCTGCTTGATAACGTCAAAATAGTCTTTAGCTGACTGAATAGCAAAAGGGCCAGCTCCCATAACTCGATGCCCACGAGTTTCGCGTCCGGAAGCCATGTTTTCCACGGAAAATTCAACGATAGTCTCATCAAAAAGTGCTAACAGCCATCGGATGGGACGACCAAAGGTGAAATTAAAATCTCCCCAACTCATTTTCTTTGGAAAAGTCAGTGAATTCAAAGCTTCCAAACAGAGACTGGGTAAGACGTCAAGGGTTTTCCTACCGCCCACGGTTTTCTTTGCGGCAAGATACTCCCCTTTTCCTGTATCTATTTTAAAAAGAGCCTTTGTGTCCACACCTTGTGTCTTGGCAAAGCCTCCCCCAGCTTTCGTGAGGTTACCCTCTGCATCAAAGGCTATACGAGCAGGAGGCCCAGTAACGGTTTCTTCTTCTCGACGCTGTGTCTCAGCAATAGAAACAACGTGCGCGGTAATGCGTCTGGGAGTTGCATAGGTTGAAACACCATTATGGTGCACCATTGCTTCATCAAGGAGTTTGACAAAACTTTCTTTTAACTCAGATGCCAACCGGGGGACAAACCGGGCAGGCATTTCCTCGGTTCCGATTTCCAATATGAATTCGGCCATGCTTATTCTCTTTTTTTCTCTGATTCTAATCTGTAACGCTTATTTTCCCAACATGGGGTATCCCATTTCTTGACGCTGATCAGCATAAAGACGGGCTATTTGTGATGCTAAGTTTCGTACACGTCCAATGTAGGTTGCGCGTTCCGTGATGGAAATGGCCCCACGCGCATCAAGCATATTGAAAGAGTGTGAACACTTGAGACAACAATCGTAAGCAGGCCAAGGAAGTCCTTCTTCGCATAAGTTCAGGCATTCTGCTTCAAACTTATTAAAGAGATCAAATAACATATCTGCGTTGGAAAGTTCAAAATTATACTTGGACATCTCTATTTCATTCTGGTGAAACACATGTCCGTAAGTAATGGTATCATTCCACTTCAGGTCATATACTGATTCTTTTTCCTGTAAGTACATCGAAATACGTTCTAAGCCATACGTGATTTCAACTGATACGGGTTTGAGGTCAATACCTCCAACCTGCTGAAAATATGTAAACTGTGTTACTTCCATGCCATTAAGCCAAACTTCCCAGCCAAGTCCCCATGCTCCTAATGTCGGAGACTCCCAATCATCTTCGACAAATCTGATATCGTGCGCCTTTGCATCAATTCCCAAAGTGGCTAAGCTTTGAAGGTAGAGTTCCTGAACGTTATCAGGAGAAGGCTTCAGAATGACTTGAAATTGATAGTAATGCTGCAAGCGATTGGGATTCTCACCATAACGGCCATCTGTAGGCCTTCGTGAAGGTTCGACATATGCCGTTTTCCAAGGCTCCGGCCCAATAACCCGAAAAAAAGTTGAAGGATTGAATGTACCAGCCCCACATTCAATATCCATCGGCTGAACAACAGCACATCCGTAGTCCGCCCAAAAATTCTGAAGTTTTAATATAACATCCTGAAAATTCATCAGCTACTCCAACTCATACCTTTTTATACATACCATTTTCCCAAGACAAGCCTAGGTGATAGGCAACGAACAACTCAACCAATTGACTTACCTGGCGTCGGACCTTGCTATCCATACCAACAGAAATCCAGTCCGCAGGTGAGCTTTGCTGAATCCAGTCAAGGGCTCGCAAGGTTCCGGTAGAAATAGGTCGAGCAAGTCCATCTAACGGTTTCCCGCCTGAAAGACAAGTCGGACAGGCTACCTGCCCTTTTTCGATGCCAAATTGAAAACCTTTTTTTGTACAAACAAAGCTTCCACAACATCCACAATGCAAAAAATCAGGTAAAAATCCCATCTCAAAAGTAAATTTTGCACGAAAAAGCCAAGGAATAAAATCGAGAGCGCCATCACTACTATCGAGCATCTTCATGGTCTCCAACAACAATGAATATGTCTCTTTCCCATCGAATGGGCCTACTTCAACTGCTTCTACAAATTTGATACAATTGACGGCTATTCCTGTTTTTATCGGATTTTGTCGAATGGTAGGATAATTATAAAGAAGTGAACCTTCTTCGAGAACAATGTAATCACTGCGCCGACTCTCCCCTATGGTGAAGAGTACATGGCTGAGAGGATCAAGACAACCGACAAACCTTCGTCGACTCCTACTTCCGCCAAAAGCAAATGCATTGAAAATTCCACGTGAAGCAGTCAGCAGTTTGACCCATACATCAGCTTCCCGAAAGCGCCCGACCTTCAGAACAAGCGCTTTTTCGGTGACACTCATGCCAGTCCTCGCTCTTAGTCATTAGTCTCTCTACTTTTTATTCCATTCCAAAGCGCAGGGTCTGAATATTCCCTTTGGCATTGTCGAGAGGATATGGTTTCCCATTGTATAAGACTGTCACTCCTGCTGCATTGCCAATACGAATTCGACGTGGATTATTGAACATGAGACGAAGCGGTTCGCCCTTCTTCAAGACAAAATCTCTTGCCATATTGGTCTCATCCCCCTTCCACAATCCAATCCAACACCCTTTGTTTGTCGTAGCTCTAATGATCAATATATGATCATACTTTTGCTTTTCGTGTGAAATTCCGGAATCCATTTCATCAGAATCTACGACAGTGTTCTCAACTTCTTTACTAACGTCTGTCGCATCAGTCTCAACTTCAGCAAGTGAAGACTGGGCTTCTTCTTGAACAGGAGGGATCTGCTCTTGAGCTTTGCCCTGGCTTGCTTCATTTTGAGTTTGCGAAACAAGCTCACCCACTTCAGCACCCTCTGTCCCCTCATCTAATTCTTGGATAGGTTGAAGATTCTGATCTTCTTCAACTTCAGGGGCAGGCATAGTTGTTTTCTCAGGTGAAACTGCTTGTTCCGATTGGATCACGCTTGCGATATCGTCATCAGAATCTTTTCCTTTGAAATTCATGAGTAACAAAACCACCACGCCAATCAGAAAAATTGCGACGAGTATGAGTGGCCAAACAGACTTCCTTTTGGACTCAAGAGAGTCTCCATCCTGAAAGGCTCTTTCAGCTGCTGGTGACACTTCATAAATATGTTCTTCTGGCCCATCGGCCTCATCCTGATACTCTCGATCCACAATCATCGACAATTCATCCGCATCAAGACCGAGGTACCGAGCGTAACTCTTCACAAATCCTTTTGCATAAACGGGATGAGGCAAAGTACCGCGATCTCCACTTTCCATGGCAACAATGTTTGTTCGACTGATCTTGGTCGCTTCCATGACAACGGCAATACTCAGCCCTTTTCGCTCTCGTTCTTGTTTCAGCGTCAGTCCAAGTTCTTCAAAATTCATCGGGGTCTCCGTGTTACAACCTATGAGCTAATCCATGTAGACAATGACTGAACTTTCTTTCAGCTTGTCGAAGTATTCATCAAAAATTCTTTCTCTTTTTTCATCCATTAACCTCTTGAAAATAGATTCTCGTACCTCTTCGAGAGGGACAAGTCTATCCTCGACAATTTTGACAGGGGATAAGAGTGCGCTTTTCCCTTGAATTGATAATGGGCGACTGACACCTCCCTCCTGAATCCCTTTGATGGATTCTTTCCAATCATCAGCAAGGTCACTCCAATTGACATCTCCAATAGCGCCCCCTTTGTCTTTTCCAGGGCCAATGCTATATTTTTTAGCTGCGTCAGCAAAGGTCAGTTCGCCTTCTTCAATTCTCTTTTTTACCTCTTGGGCGGAAATATTTTCCGGGAGCATTATAATTGATAATGAAACCAGTTTTCCTAATACATACTCATCGTGTTTGGCCTCATATTCAGCCTGGATTTCACTATCTGTGACAAGGACTTTGCTGTGCACCATGAAACTGAGCAATTCTTGCTTTTCAATAGCATTTTTCAATTTTGATCGAAATTCATCAAGAGTCATTTCATCATGTTTAAGGGTTTCATGAAACTCTTTATCCGTGAGTCCCCGTTCCTGTTTGAATTTCGCAAGTTCATTATCAACGACATTCTCTGAAACATTAATTTCAAATTTCTTGATTTCCTGCGCCATGAGTTTATTGCTGACCATCCTTTCGAGCATCTGCTTACGAAGTTTGACCATCTGCTCTTGTTCGGCTGCCGTCAGGTGTATTTCGCCTATTTTTGCGAGAATCGGCTTCATTTCTTCATCAAGATCATATTGAGTAATGATGTCATCATTTATTTTTACGAGGATTCGATCAAAAACAACCTCTTCTGCGAAAGCTTGATGGGGAAGTGCCAAAAACACGGTCCCAATCAAAAAAAACAAAAATCGCAACACAGAAAACTCCTTGAAATTCCAATTTACGGAATTTTACTTATCATTTTTTTGACGAATAATAGTCTCTTTACTTAAACTATGCAACGAGATGAACTTCCCTTACTCAGTGCCATTTGGGGCAGCATTCAAAGCATCTTGAGCCTCAAGAAGATCATTTGGACTATCACGAACCTCATCTGATTGATGTTCTTGCAAAAGATGGCTACTCACTAATATATTTGCCGATGCGATACTTTTGGTTAACCAGTTCTCAAAAGCATCATGGAGTTTGTTTTCAAGAAGAGCTTTTTCGACCAAAGGATACGCCTGGGCTGGTGCAAGTACCTTCGCAGGACTTTTTTCGAGGAGAACTAAGGCCTCAAAACCAAATCTATCTGTTAAAACTCCACTCGACTGTCCGACTTTCAAATCAGAAATGGCATTCTTCCATGTTGCGGAAAGTCTGCCCTCACGAACAACGACTTCTCTTGTCTCAACCTCGCCGAATACGGTGGCAAGACCAGCATGTTTTTTTTCCTTCATGAATTTTTCTACGGCTTTACCGACAATCTCACGGCTGGGACCTCGAACAACAAGAATTCGCAAACTTTCAGGAAGATAAAAATCGGAAATATGTTCACGATAATAGTTTTCCGCTTCTTTATAATCTATTTTGATTTGTGGTCTCAGTACTTGTTGGAAAAACTTTTTCATTGCAAGATAATTTCTTAACTGCTTTCTCCATGCTTTTAAATCAATGTATTCCTCAACCAGCATTTGATCAAAAGCCCCTTCAGGATAGTCCGCACGGACAGTTTCTTCCTCGTTGAGCAATTCCTGCTCAGTAACAGGAAGGTCCCGTCGAGTGAGTTCTTGAACAACCAGTTCTTGAACAATCAAATCTGTAAGGATTTCACCATATTCTTCTTTAAGTTTTTCAACACTGGGGACATACGTTCCGGCTGTATCTGCCTGAAATTGGTCGTGCTGAAATTCGAGTTGGGATAAGTAGATTGGTGCATCATTCACACGGGCGATAATTCCCATGTCATCAGCATCATTACTGCATCCGCAGACTAAAAAAGCCATTATGCACAATAGTATTTTGTATTTCATTATTCTCTCTTCTACTCTTTATTGGACTGATGCGGGCGTTTCACTCTCAAGGAGTTCCTCAAGTTCGACAGCTGTTTTATCCAAGGCTTCACGCATAGAAATGGAATCCGTATATCTCAATTCCAATTTTGTTGGAGGTAATAGCTTCGCTCTTTCAATTCGTTCATTGATCCATCCCATGAGTTCGGCCGGATTTACAGAGGACTGTGCTCCCCAGGTTACAACAACACGCCCAGGGTATAATTCTGCTCTTTCCGCCTGCAATCGAGAGAGTGATTGCTTAATATGCAGAACTCCAAAAAAAGTTTCCAATTGCTGTGGCAAGTGGCCAAATCTATCTTTTATTTCCGCTTCCAATTCCTTGAGAGCTATTTCATCTTTGGCAGAAGAAAGCGATTTATAGTAACGCAACCGTTCTCTGGCATCGTCGATATAGTCTCCAGGAATATGCGCTTCAAAGATAAAATTCAACTCTGGTTCCGAAGCCCGGGCTTCAGATTCCCCCTGTAGTCTACGGACCTCTTCCTCAAGCATTTCAAGAAAAAGTTCAAGCCCCACTTTGGCAATCTGCCCCGACTGAGCTTCACCGAGAATATTACCAGCGCCGCGAAGTCGTAAATCTTCCATTGCTATTTTAAATCCCGCACCAAGGTAGTTCATATCCAAAATAATGCGCAGACGTTTACGAACAATCTCTGAAATATCATCGATTTTGGGCACCACAAAATAAGCATAAGCCTGTCTGTCACTTCTACCGACTCGTCCGCGTAACTGATACAACTGTCCGAGTCCAAAGAGTTGAGCTTGGTCAACAATAAGTGTGTTAGCATTGGGAAAATCAAGACCCGATTCGACAATAGCGGTACAGACAAGGACATCAATTTCTCCATGCCAAAACCCTCTCATGGTTTCCTCAAGTCCTTTCTCGGTCATCTTTCCATGAGCCATACCCACTTTTGCGTCTGGTGCAAGTTCTCGAACAAATTCAGCCACACGTTCCAACCCATTAACTCTATTATACACCCAATAGATTTGCCCACCTCGATCAAGCTCTCGTCGCAAAACAGCTTTAAGGGAAAGAGCTTCTCGTTCCGTTATGGCGGTTTCAACCGGTTTTCTATCTAAAGGCGGCGTTTCAATGATAGATAATCCTCGAATGCCCGACAGAGAAAGCTGAAGCGTTCTTGGGATGGGGGTTGCTGTTAATGTAAGAACGTCGATATTTTGTCTGAAATGTTTTAGTTTTTCCTTATGTTTGACGCCAAAACGCTGCTCTTCGTCCAAGATGAGTAAACCAAGATTAGGCAATTCGACATCTTTAGATAGAAGTCGATGCGTCCCGATAAGAATGTCTATTTCCCCCCTAGCCGCAGCCTCAAGAACTGTTTTCTGACGCTTACGGGAAACAAAACGGCTTAGTAAGCCGATTCGAACAGGAAATCCTTCCATCCGTTTGCTGAATGTTTGATAATGTTGTTCTGCCAAAACCGTAGTAGGACACAAAAGAGCAGTCTGCAATCCTTCAAGGGCCGCTCTGAAAGCAGCGCGCAAGGCAACTTCAGTTTTTCCGAAACCGACATCACCACATACGAGTCGATCCATTGGTTCCGCTTTTTCCATATCTCGGAAAACATCCTTAACAGCTTTGTCCTGGTCAGGTGTTTCTTCAAAACCAAAAGTCGCTTCAAATTCGGCATACATGTCATCCAAAGGCCCGTAAGAAAATCCTTTAGCCACTCTACGAAAAGCATACATTTCAACCAATCCATGAGCTATTTTTTCAATAGCCTTTCGTACTCTGGCGGTTGTCTTTGCCCAACGTGTGCCCCCCAATTTATCGAGTGAAGGAGTTCCACTGCCCTCGGGACCTTTGAAACGTTGTATGAGATTTAATCTATCTACAGGCAAAAACAGCTTATCTTCACCAGAAAAAAACAACAAAAGGTAGTCATTGGCAGCATCTCCCACATTCATGTGATGCAAACCTCCGAATTGAGCAAGCCCATAGTCTCGATGGACTAACAAATCTCCTTCATTTAAATCTTCATATTTATCAAGTCCTTTAAAGGCTTTATCTCGCCCTGCGTGAACTTTTACGGGTTCAGGTTGAAGGACTTCTTCACCAAGGATCCGTGTCTGACTCCATATGAGTTCCATACCTTTTCGCAGCGGAGAGACTAAGGCAAACAGGCCACGAGTTCGAGGTGAGTACTTCAAACTGAGAGGGAGCTGTTCTTGTAACGCGAGATTGAGAAATTTCTGTCGAGATCTTTCTGAACGAAAGCTGAGTATAGTCTGCCCAGAAGCCCTTCCCCATTCTTTCAATGAGTCCATAAGAGCAGACCATGGACGTCGAGCTGCTTCAGGTTTCCAAAAAAGATCTGTGAAATCACTATAGGGCGCCTCCGCCATATCGATGCCATTTTTTTCTCGACCAATAGTCAGTTCTTCAAAGACAATCTGACGTTTTTTCTGCCATACCTGCCGGGCTCCTTCATGAGAACGGCAGAAGAAACGAAGAGGCCAACGAATTCGTTTTTGCCGTGCTTCTTCTTCAATATAGCCCCGCCAAGCTTGATCTTGATCTTCCAAACGAGCTCTGAGTGAACTTCCGGAAGACAGGAGATAATTCATTCCTGAAGGAAAGTGAGATTCCAATCCAACGGGCGAAGCATAATACATACCGGGCCAGACAAAGCCGTCATTCATCGCAAGTCGCTCTGTTAAAGCAAATTCCTCTGTAGAGGATATCTCTCCGGTTTTGCGAAGTTTCTCCCAGACTTTTTGGGCTTCGGATATATACTTTTCCGTAGTTATCCCAGGGGAAACAGGTAGAAGAATGACCTCGTCCAAGTCGGCTTTTGAACGCTGGGAAGAGCTATCGAAAAGTCGAATCTCCTCAAGACTGTCTCCAAAAAATTCAAGTCGAAGCGGGAGTGGGTACCCTGGGGCTTGAATATCCAAGATATCACCACGCATGGCGATATCTCCTGCTCCTGATACTAACTTTCGGCGAACATATCCCCAGGAAATTAATTGTTCCAGAAGAAGCTCTGGAGACATTTCTTCCCCTTTTGACAGCGCTACCCAATTTTCTTGAAGGACAGACTTATCGGGCCAATGTGGCAAAAGGTTGTCAACAGTCATTAAGACACCACATGGCTTCTTACCGTATGTCAAAGCATAAAGAGCTGCCCATCTCTCGCTCCAGGATTGAGCATCTGGTTGACGCGGATTATACGGAGGAAATGTAATCCACTCTTCTTCCCACGTCGGTCGTATTTCATCTGTTTTTTTTGTGGAGAAGAGTGAAAGCAGCGCTTTTGCTTGCTTGAACTCAGCAGCACCGGGAACGATTAAAACAGAACTCTGTTGGTGGGCTATCAATGACACTGCGACAAAAGCCTGCGTAGCCGGTCCACTTTTAAAAACTCGAACAGAATCTGTTGATCCTTTGATAAAATCCTGAATAGGTGGGGGGAGTGTTAATGACATGTATTGATAATGGCTGGCGGTTGACTATTTGCAAAAAACAAATCCGCCTTCTCCCCTATCGGGAGAAAGGCGGATTGTCATCTAGAATCTACCTTTGTTAGACGCCAGTCAAAGCTTCAATTTCTTCATTATTAAGTAATGAATCAAGATCAAGCAAAATGAGAAGGCGATCTTCAAGTTTTCCGACTCCATCAATGTAATCGGAATCCATCCCTGCAACAACAGGTGGCGGAGGCTGTACGGAATTTGCAGGAATCCGTAAGACCTCAGAAACGGAATCAACAACAAATCCAACAATGATCATTTCGAATTCAACAACTATAATCCGTGTATACTTGTCATGATCCTTAGCCTCTAGACCAAAGCGGCTGCGCATATCAACGATCGGGATGACTTTGCCTCGAAGATTGATGACTCCTTCGACGAAATCAGGGGCACGCGGGACATTTGTGATTTCCATAGTTCGAATAATTTCTTGAACTTGCAAGATATTTACTCCGAATTCCTCTTCACCAATACTGAAAGTCACAAGCTGGATGAGTTCCTGATCAGACTCCACATCATCAATATCGACAAAATCTTCAACTTCAACGTTCATATTCACCTCGCGAAAAATCCGCTTGATTGCGTCTGAAAATTTTTAACGTATTCACTCTGTCAATGGCGATGCAATTTGTCAATTAAAATATATAGCCATATGAAATTGTTGACAAGAATACACAATTTCTTGTGCAAAACACTTTTATCAAAGCCTAATCGTACAAATGTTATCACAGATAATGACGAGCATTTATTATTATATGTAACCAAAGTTGTGTTGACGCACAGTAAATAAAGGAATAACTTAAGCAACAACTCAACGCTACTTGGTTGATTTCATTTGAATTTTTAATATAAGGATGGGACGTACTTCATGGGTCAATACGCCTCCTTCAGTGATCATGCTTCTCTTGAAGAGCAAGTCAAAAGCTTGGCAGATGAGGAGTTGCTGGATTTTTGGGAAGAAACCCAACAGCTTGCTAAAATGTTGGATCTGCAAGAACAGACTGATGTCGAATACAATCCAGAATATGAGCGTGTAATTTTGCAGGAATTGCAATTTCGCACATGCTTTAAGGTTCAGTTCTAGCTGATCTTTCATAGACAACAAAAAAAATACCTCGACCTTTACCGGGTCGAGGTATTTTTTTTGTTGTCTATGAAAGTTTTATTTGACAGGTGGACGACCGATACTGAAGTAGGCGAATCCAGCCTGCCCCATGCGTTCTGGAAGGTAGAGATTTCGTCCATCAAAAACGATAGGAGCGTTGAGCAAAGCCTTGATTCGATCAAGGTCCGGATTGCGAAATTGATTCCAGTCTGTGACAACAGCAAGGGCATCGGCTCCCTGCAAAACGTCATACTGACTTTCGAGAATTTCAAGCCCTTCTATGTGTCCTATTTCTTCACGAGCCCGTTCATTTGCAACAGGGTCATAAGCCTTTACTTTCATGCCCAATGCGGTCAAATCTTTTATCACTTCCGTTGCAGAGGCTTCACGGATATCATCCGTATTAGCCTTGAAGGCGATACCCCAAAGAGCCAATGTGCGTCCTTGCACACCTCCCTGTGGTTCAAAGTAGGCCTTCACTTTGTCAGCAAGGATATGTTTCTGATCATCATTCACTTCGTCTACAGAACGAATAAGCCGAGCATTGTAACCGTGGTCATTTGCAGTCCCTATCAGTGCTTTGACATCTTTTGGGAAGCATGAGCCACCATACCCCACACCGGGGTAGATAAAACTGTAACCGATCCGGCTATCCGATCCAATACCTGCGCGAACTTCAGTCACGTTTGCTCCAACGCGCTCACAAATATTGGCAACCTCATTGATGAACGAAATCTTGGTAGCGAGCATGCAGTTTGCTGCATACTTGGTCATCTCGGCAGAACGCACGCCCATGACTATAAGCTTTTCCCTGCTACGGGCGAATGGCGAATATAAAGCACGTAAGACTTTGGCCGACTCTTCATCTTCAGTACCAACAATGACCCTGTCCGGTTTCATAAAGTCATTGACCGCATCGCCCTCTTTTAGGAATTCAGGGTTGGAAACAACATCAAAACTGATGTCTTCTCCTCGTTTGGCGAGTTCTCCTGCAATGATTTCTCGTACATGATCTGCAGTTCCAACAGGAACGGTCGACTTGTCCACCACAATTTTCGGCGACTTCATACTCTGTCCAACTTCGCGCGCGACAGCATCAACATATTTGAGATCGCAACGCCCATCCGCCCCGCAAGGGGTGCCGACCGTGATAAAAACAACCTGTGACTGCTCAAGGCCATCCTTAAGATCTGTCGTAAAGTGAAGACGCCCTTCCTGAGTATTCCGTTTGACAAGTTCTTCCAGACCAGGTTCAAAAATGTGAACTTTCCCCGCTTCCAGGGTTTCCACAACTTTTGGATTAACATCCACACAAATGATATTATTGCCCATTTCTGCAAAACAGGCAGCGGAGACGAGGCCCACATAACCAGTTCCGACAATGCATACGTTCATGAATATATAACTCCAACTAAAATGTGAATATCTCTACAAGACTCAGCCGATACCCCCTTGATGCTTGAGGTGTCAACTTCAAGGGCTTTTCAAAATATATTGTCACAAGACTGCCCTTGAGAGTTGCCAAGAACCATCAGAAGTCTTAATTACTTTGAAATCAACATCATCCACGATCTCGGAGGAATAATATATGCCGGTACTTGCCGTAAATGTCGATCATGTCGCCACACTCAGACAAGCGAGAATGGGAATTGAACCAGAACCTGTCTCTGCTGCATACATTGCAGAGATTGCAGGTGCCACAGGCATAATAACACACCTAAGAGAAGATCGAAGACACATTCAAGATAGAGATGTGGAGTTGATTAAGCAAACATGCAATACTCGTCTGCACCTGGAAATGGCGGCGACTCAAGAGATGCAAACAATCGCCTTGGATATTCATCCTGAGTTTGTCTGTTTGGTTCCTGAGAAACGGGAAGAATTAACAACCGAAGGTGGCCTGAATTGTATAGGACGTGAAAAGTATCTTCAAGAGTACCTCCTCCCTCTTCATGAGAAAGAAATTCGCTCCAGCTTATTCATCGATGCCGAGCCAAAGCAGATTGAAGCAGCTAAAACTATCGGGACCGAATATATTGAGTTGCATACGGGTCACTATGCGGATGCTAAATCAATCATCGAACGCCAAAAAGAATTTGACAAGCTTATCCAGGGAATCAAACTTGCTCAAAATATTGGACTTAAGGTCAATCTTGGACATGGCCTCAATTATCGCAATATTTTACCATTCAAGGCCATTTCTGGGATTATGGAATACTCCATAGGTCATGCGATCATGGCTCGGGCAATATATGTGGGATTGGATCGTGCTGTCCGAGATATGGCAGAACTCATTCGAACCTTTGTTGTCTAGGCGGATAGAACGATGATCAAGGGATTGGGGCTCGACCTATGTGAAATAAATCGTATTCAGCAGAATTGGGAACGATTCAAAAGCAGGTTTATTCAAAAAATTCTGACAGAAAAAGAAATTGAGCAACTTCCTCAAAATCCCGTTCCTCGATTGGCGGCACTCTTTGCTGGTAAGGAAGCGGCAGTAAAAGCTCTTGGCACTGGATTTTCCGGTGGGATACATTTTCATTGTATTGAAATCCTCCATACTTCAAGTGGGAAACCTGAAATTTTCTTTCTCGGAAAAGGTCTTAAAAAATTCGCTGAAATTGGAGCAACATCCGCTCATATTACGCTCACTCATTCTCGAGACACAGCGGCAGCCACCGTAGTACTGGAAGGCTAGGACTCGAACCAAGGAAAACTATGTTACAGCCCCTACCGACCCCAGATGAAATAGCAGTCTGGGAGAAAGAAACCATCTCTACAATTGGTATCCCAGGGCTCACTCTCATGGAATCTGCCAGCCGCCAGGTGGTCAGTATTCTTCTGGAAGAATACGGGCAGATTGATGGTGCCAATATATTCTGCTTTGCAGGAGCTGGGAACAATGCCGGTGATACGTTTGCTATTGCCAGACAGCTTCAGGATTTGGGAGGCAATGTTATTGTTTTCCATTCAAAAAACAAAAAGCAATACCGAGGAGATACTCGAAAAAACCTTATATGGGCACACAAGTTAGATGTGCCCTTTCGGCACATCGGGTCATCTGATTTATCTCGATTCGGTCATCCTGATATTGTTATTGACGGTCTGCTCGGAACAGGGTTTCAAGGCCCACTGCGGAAAGATTTTTTAGAATTGGTACAATTTATCAATATACAATCCCAACATGCCTATATCCTTTCAGTTGATCTTCCTTCCGGACTTAATGGTCTTACTGGACTCCCTGATCCCGAAGCAGTTCGGGCAACGTGTACAGTGACGTTTGAAGCTCCGAAGCTTGGGCTTGTTTTTCCTGAAGCCCAAAAGTACACAGGAAAAATTCACGTCTGTGGGATTGGTATACCCAAAAGTATCCAACGCCTTTCTCCCCCTCGCCATTATCTCATTTCTCATGAGGCCATGGACAATATCCCGAAATCTTCTCCTGATATTCACAAAGGAAAAGCCGGACGCATACTCATAATCGGAGGCTCTCTGGGACTGACAGGAGCTCCCCATCTGGCTGCCATGGGAGCTCTGAGAAGTGGCGCTGGATTAGTGACAATAGCCTGCCCTGGCGGTCTTATGAGCGAAATTAAGGCAGGCTCCCCGGACATAATGATATTTCCGCTTGGAAAGGGGGAGCATTGGACACCTGGCATGGCGGAGACACTTCTTGAAAATCTTTCCGATTATGATGCTGTGGTTGTCGGCCCTGGTCTTGGACGTGCTCCCAAAACAGTTGATTTTCTCAAAGGTTTTATTGCACAGTGCACGGCGCAGACTGTTTTGGATGCAGATGCCCTCTTTGGTATATCGCATTTTCCTGAAATGCTGAAAGACCTGACAGATTCGATGATCCTGACTCCACACCCTGGAGAAATGGCGACATTAATGCATACATCCATTCAGCATATACAAAAGGATCGATTGGCCTGTTCTCGGCAATTTGTTGATCGATCGAACGCTACTCTCGTGCTAAAAGGGGCAGGTACTTTGATTTCGAATACAACAATGACCTGTTTGAGTCCTTTTGCAGAACCAAACTTGGCGGTTGGAGGCTCAGGGGATGTTTTATCAGGAATCATCGCCTCTTTGGTGGCTCGCGATCTCAATCCTTTCACTGCGGCTTGCACTGCTGTGTATTGGCATGGTTTTACAGGACGATTGCTCAAAAACGAATTTCCCGCCAGAGGCAATCTGGCAACAGACATAGCAAATAGGCTGCCTCAGGCAGTAAAACAGCATACCAAGGAGTTTTCATCGTGCTGAAGGCCAAAGATATAATGACCACAGAATGTATTACTCTGACACCTGATACGGATGTGGCGACTGCAGCCAGGACGTTGATTGAAAACAAGATCAATGGAGCCCCTGTGATTGACAACGGACAAGTTGTTGGTGTTCTCTGTCAGGCCGACCTCGTCGCTCAACAGAAAAAGGTGACACTTCCTTCTTTCTTCACTCTTTTGGATGGAGTTTTTCCTCTTTCTTCACATGAGGAATTAGAGAGAGAAATGAAGAAGATCTCTGCTCTTACTGTTGGAGAAGCAATGACTCCCGCTCCAATTTTTATTTCTCCTGAAACAAAAATGGAAGATATCGCAACCATGATGGCCAATGAGAAACTGTACACTCTCCCGGTGTTGGATGACGATAAGCTTGTTGGCGTCGTAGGAAAGGAAGATGTTTTAAAGACTCTTTTACAAGGGTAGAAGGATTTGGAGAACGTGAAGCTCCATCTTCAAGATACGCAAGCAACCCTTGCATTTGGTGTCAGTCTTGGAAAGGTCGTCAGCAAGGTAAACCCTTTCCCTGCAATACTTTTGCAGGGAAACCTTGGTTCTGGAAAGACCACACTTGTTCGAGGGTTAGTCGAATCATTGCATGGGGCCGAGTTGGCAGAAGTTTCAAGTCCAAGCTTCAATATTGTTAACCTCTACCCAACCGAACCACCAGTTGCTCATTTTGATCTCTATCGTCTGGAAGGTCTTCCTCCTGATGAAGCTCTTTTTGAGTATATGGATGATCCAGGTATACTGACTATCATTGAATGGGCTCAGTTTCTGGCCCCATCATTATGGCCGGATAACTCTATTTTTCTTGAATGGAGCCCCGCAGAGACTGGACGAAATGTCACAGTTCATGCCACTGGAAAGTCGTCACAGGAGGTAGTCACCTCTTTGTCGAATGAATTTAAACTCAAGTAAGCAAAGCATAGAGCGAAAATGAACATCGTCGTACAAAAATTCGGTGGAACCTCAGTTCGCAACCTTGAATGTCAACGCCAAGTGATGCAAAAGGTCCTGCGTCCTTATCGTGAGGGGAATAAAGTCATTGTTGTTCTTTCTGCTATGGCGGGAGAAACAAACAGACTTCTTGGATTAGCAAAAGAATGGTCAGATAATCCTGACCCCGCAGAATTGGACTCCATGGTCTCCACAGGTGAACAGGTATCCTGTGCTCTTTTTGCAATGCTTCTGAAGCAACAAGGAGTTAAAGCTCGTTCTGTTTTGGGGTTTCAGGCTCCCGTAGAAACGGACTGTGCTTTCGGTAAAGCTCGCATCGTCAATATTGATGAAAAAAAATTGGAATGTCTGCTAAATGAGCATGATGTTTTAGTCGTTGCCGGATTTCAAGGGTGTGATGAGCAGCTTAGAATTACCACACTTGGTCGTGGTGGGTCAGACACCTCTGCTGTTGCCCTCGCTGCGGCCATAAAAGCTGATGTCTGTGAAATTTATACCGATGTTCCTGGTGTTTTCACAACTGATCCGAATATGTGCTCTGACGCTCGCAAGATTGACCGAATTGCTTATGATGAAATGTTGGAAATGGCGAGTATGGGAGCGAAAGTACTTCAGATACGTTCTGTTGAATTTGCCAAAAAATATAATGTAACCGTTCATGTCCGCTCAACTTTTTCAGATGAACTGGGCACTATAGTCACGCAGGAGGACGAAAGTATGGAATCCGTTCTTGTTTCAGGAATTGCATACGACAAGGATCAGGCCAGAATTACGCTTGTCAGCGTAACGGATACACCTGGGGTTTCCGCTCAGATTTTTTCACCGTTGGCCGATAAAAGAATTCTTGTCGATATGATCGTTCAGAATCCGAGCAAAGACGGTAAAACAGATATGACCTTTACGGTCCCTCGAGCTGATGTCGATCAAACAATCAGAACTCTTGAAGAACTTAAATATGAAATAGGTTTTGAAGAGCTCAACAGCAATCTCAATGTCTCGAAAGTCTCGATTATTGGCGTCGGCATGCGTAACCACTCAGGAGTCGCTGCACGCGCATTCCAATCGCTTGCCGATGAGAATATCAATATCCTCATGATCAGCACATCTGAAATCAAGGTGACATGTCTGATCGATGACAAATACACGGAATTAGCAGTCAGGACACTGCATAATGCCTTTCATTTAGATGGAGGCGAACCACTTGAGACATTATGAAAAAAATAACGATATACGATACCACACTGCGTGATGGAGCCCAAGCTGAAGAACTGAACCTGACCACCGAAGACAAGATACGCATTGCGCATAAGTTAGATGAGCTTGGTATTCATTATATTGAAGCAGGTTGGCCCGGTTCCAATCCTACCGACAAAAAATTCTTTGACGAGATAAAGAAGCATACTTTTGAATTTGCGCGGCTTACTGCTTTTGGTTCCACTCATCTTGCAAAAAAAACACCTGCTCAAGATGCGAATTTGAATGCTCTTCTTGCGGCGGAAACTTCAGTTATTACCATCTTTGGAAAGAGTTGGGATCTCCATGCAACGACTGCACTTGGCATTCCTCTTGAGAGAAATCTTGAACTGATTTCGAATAGTATTGATTATTTATGTCAACGTGTTGATGAAGTTATATTTGATGCAGAACATTTTTTTGATGGGTACAAAAACAATCCTGAATATGCGCTGAAAGCACTGAAGGCTGCCTATCAGGCCGGTGCCTCAAGACTCATTTTATGTGATACGAACGGCGGCACTCTGACACATGAGGTCGCGGCAACCATATCCGCTGTGCGAAAGGCGCTCCCCAATGCGAGTCTGGGAATTCATGCGCACAATGATTCAGAAATGGCGGTCGCCAATTCTATTGAAGCCGTCCGGCTCGGTGCATGCCAGGTTCAAGGAACAATCAATGGATACGGAGAACGGTGTGGAAATGCCAATTTATGTTCTGTCATCCCGAATCTCGAACTTAAAATGGGCCTTGAAACAATTGGGCAAGGCAATCTAGAGCGTCTTACAAGCACATCTCACTATATTAGTGAAATTGCTAACTTACGTCCATTTATGCGACAACCTTTTGTTGGGGCATCCGCCTTTGCTCATAAGGGTGGGATTCATGTCTCCGCAATTCTCAAAGATGCCAAAACTTACGAACACATCATTCCTGAAACAGTTGGAAATGAACAACGAGTATTGCTTTCTGACCAAGCCGGTAAAAGTAATATTTTATTTAAAGCAAGAGAATTGGGGTATGAGCTTGGTAAAAATGATCCAACCGTGGACCTCCTTCTTAGAGAACTAAAGCAAAAAGAAAGCATGGGGTATGAATATTCTGTGGCAGATGCTTCCTTCGAATTGGTTTTGTTGGAAGCGCTTGGAACGCCTCTCAATTACTTTAGATTTCAGAATTTCTTCGTTGTTGATGCAAAAAGGGAAGAGGATGCAGAACCTTTTACCGAGGCAACTGTCATCGTCGACGTGAAAGGTCAGGTTGAGCATACAGCAGCAACTGGTATGGGCCCTGTCAATGCGTTAGACCGTGCACTCCGGAAAGGTTTGGAACGATTTTATCCGAAACTTAGTGAAGTCAAATTGCTGGACTTTAAAGTTCGTGTTTTATCGGGTGCAGTCCGAGATACTGGCGGGACAGCTTCTTTTGTCCGCGTGCTTATTGAAACGGGAGATAAGCATGAACGATGGACAACAATGGGCGTCTCTCATAATATTATCGAAGCGAGTTGGCAGGCTGTCGTTGATTCCGTCAATTACAAACTTTTCAAAGATGACCTTCGGGACACCCTATAGAGTCTCTATTCTCATTGTTTTCTTGGGATCCCTATCGGATATGCATAGGTTCTGAGAAATTTAAAAGCCGCTCTATCTTCAGATAGAGCGGCTTTATTCTCGTCAAAGATTTAAAGCATTCTGGCTGCCTGTTTTGTCAAACGCAGCAGTTGGTTGGTAAAGCCTGCTTCATTATCATACCAGACAATAAGCTTCAATTGCGTTCCACCCATTATGCGAGTCAGCGAGCTATCAACAACACCACCAAAAGTCGACCCCATAAAGTCGACCGAAACCAGAGGTTCAGTAGTATAGCCCATGGATTCATTGGCAGCGGCTTTGAGAGAAGCATTAACTTCATCAACTGTCGTCGTTTGCTTCAACTCGCAAACAAGATCCACCAAGGAGACATTTGGCGTAGGAACCCGAATTGCCATGCCGTCAAGCACACCACTAAGCTCTGGAATAACCAACCCCACTGCTTTGGCCGCACCGGTCGTGGTCGGAACCATATTGACCGCACAAGCACGTGCGCGGCGCAAATCTTTGTGTGAGCCATCCAGAATACGTTGACTCATGGTGTAGGAATGGACCGTTGTCATAATTCCATGCTTGATGCCAAATTGGTCATTGATGACTTTGGCCACAGGAGCCAGGCAGTTTGTCGTGCAGGATGCATTGGATATAATATTATGTTCTGGAGCAAGAAGCTCATCGTTGACACCAACGACAACAGTGATATCAGCATCTTTTCCAGGTGCACTGATCAAAACCTTTTTGGCACCACATGCCAAATGTTTTTCGCAACTTTCTCGGTCTGTAAATTTACCTGTAGATTCTACAACAATATCACAGCCCAACTCTCCCCAGATCCATTCACCAGGAGCCTTCCGAGTCACGGTAACCGCTTTCCCATTCATGAGAAAACCATCATCGGTTGGTTCAACATCCAGGAATGATCCATGGACAGAATCATATTTCAAAAGATGTGCTAAATCTTCATTGGAAGCCCGCGCGTTGACTGCAACCAATTCCAAATCCGCTTCATTTGCAATTAATCTTGCGAGATACCTTCCGATCCGACCAAAACCATTCAGGCCTATTTTAGTAGCCATGTGAGTGTCCTCCTGGATGTGCTAAATATATTGCCCCAATACTTATTGTATATGGGACAAAAGAAAAAAACATTTCCATTATTTTAAAAATGACCGTATTTATATAAGCTTTTTATTAAGAAGATCCATTGTTTTCCTATCGGTAAAATCAAAATGCAATGGAGTAAGAGTTATATGTTTTTTTGTTAATAACGCCCTATCCCTATCTTCGCTGATTCTTTTCGGAGGAATGGCTCCGCATAACCAATAATACAAATGGCCGCGCGGGTCCCTTCTTGTTTCATAAGCGTCTTCGTATGACGCGCGAGTGTGCGCACACAAAACGAGTTCTTTGGCCTCTTCTATGGGACAATCCGGGAAGTTGAGGTTCAAAACACATTTTGCGGGCAATGAATTCCATGGAATTTGGGGCAGCAATGCAGCACAGTATTGGGCCTGATTTGTCAAATCCACAGGATTGTAATTATCCATGGATACCGCCATGGAGGGAATTTCCATAAGCGCTCCTTCAGTGGCGGCTGAGACTGTTCCAGAGTAGAGTATGTCGACGCCAACATTAGCACCGGCATTAATGCCAGACAAAACCAAATCTGGCTTTTGATCCAATAAGGTACTTAGACCTAACTTAACACAATCAACAGGAGTTCCATAGACCCCTTGGCCTACAAATCCATTCTCCCGAAAATCCTTCACTTTGATAGGCATCGAAAGAGTCACCGCATGTCCAACCGCAGATTGTTCTGTGACAGGAGCGACAACACGAACATCATGCCCTGCTTCAACAAGAGCAAAATACAGGGCGCGAAGTCCAACCGCTTGAATTCCATCATCATTAGCAAGAAGTATATACATATATCACCCTTTTGATTGATTTGACAATTCAAGTGAAATCGGGTTCATAACCTTGTAGCGGGTAAAATGACCACGCTCCCGCCCTCTTTGACGAAAATCATAATGGGCGAGGTACCTCAACATAAGCGAGATAGCAAGATTCGTGACCCAAAAGTCGCAATATATTCAAGACCTGTCGGCCGGAATGCCAGTCAATGATCTCTTTCTTCTCAGTGCGGCCAGTATGGCCCAGTCTAGAAATGGTCCATACTGGAGTCTGACTTTCCAAGATGCTACAGGTAAAATCGATGGCAAAATCTGGAGCCCTAAAAGTCAGGAATACCCTACTCTAGAACCTGGTCAAATGGCTCTCGTACGTGGCTTTATTGAAAGTTATCGAGATAAGAATCAACTTAAAGTAGACCACATGGAGTTGATCGACGTCAATTCGACTCTCATTGATTACTCTGATTTTCTGCCGACATCCAGTATTCCTCCAGAAGAGCTTATGGAAGCCATTGAAGATCTCGTTATCGAGCATATTCAATACACGCCACTCAAGTCATTGTGTCGTAAGGTTCTCAATAACGAAGAGATTCGTCAAAAAATGCTTATAGCCCCTGGGGCAAAGTCTGTTCACCATGCCTATATAGGTGGTCTCCTTGAACATACACTCCAAGTTGCCAAGGCATGTATGGCGTTGTGTACAGTCTATCCTGACCTTGATCGTCAAATACTCTTGGTGGGCGCTATTTTCCACGACTTAGGAAAAGCTTGGGAACTCTCAGGAGGAATGGTAAACGATTACACTGATGAAGGCAGGCTTCTCGGGCATATCCAAATTGGTCAGGATAAACTTGAACCTTTTCTAAAAAGAGCCAAAGGGCTTGATGAAAAAATCAAATTACACTTGAAGCATCTGATCACAAGCCACCATGGAGAACATGATTTTGGTTCTCCTGTTCGTCCCAAAACTCCGGAAGCCTTTGTTTTACATTTCGCAGACAATATGGATGCAAAGCTGAACATAATTGAGCAAGCTTATGGTGAGATGGATAAAAATGGACTGGAATGGTCACCTTATATGCGATTCCTTGACCGAAATATTTACAAAGCTCCATCAACCCCGGATAAATCGAAAAAGAAACACGAAAAGCCGGAGAACCAATGTTTATTACCTTTGAAGGTATAGAGGGGACGGGTAAAACGACGCAGATAGCTAAGGTTGAGAAGTACCTTACCTCTCTCGGAAAAGATGTCCTTCTTACCCTTGAGCCTGGCGGCAGTCGTGTTGGGCAAGAGCTACGAAAAATGCTCCTTCATGTGGAGAATCAGGACATAACACCGCAGACAGAACTCTTTCTTTATCTGGCAGATAGAGCACAACACGTGTCTCAAATTATACGCCCCAACTTGGCAGCCGGTAAAGTTGTTCTCTGTGATCGATTCGCAGATTCCACGATAGTTTATCAAGGTTTTGGAAGAGGACTGGATACAAAGGTTCTACAACAACTCAATGATGTTGCTGTTGACGGGCTCTGGCCAGATCTCACTATTCTTCTCGATATTGATCCAGAAGTAGGCCTCCAACGTGCCAACTCTAGAAATCTTGAAGAAAACAAAACCAATGAAGAAGGACGCTTTGAAGCTGAACATATATCCTTCCACAAAAGAATCCGCGAAGGGTATCTCACTTGGGCAGCATTAAATCGAGATAGGGTGAAGGTTGCAGATGCTTCTGCTTCTCCAGAGAAAGTCTTTGAGCAGATCAAGGATATGCTAGACGCCGAGGTAAGTAGCTAAAAATATCTCATTCCATTGAGAACAATGACACTCTGGATTCTTCTTCTGAATCTGGTATGGTTACACAGGACAGTGTCCATAACCCTCTATCAACTGATTACCCAGAGAAGACATGCACAAGATGTTCCCACCTTTAAGAAAAAATCGAGTATCCACTGCGGCTCTTTTTGATACCTGTAAGTATATTTTGCTCATGGTGGTCTTGGTATGGCTGATTGTTTCAGGCTCAGAAAAACTTGGATATAATTGGCAATGGTATCGGATTCCCCAGTATTTTGGACAAATAACTGAGAAGGGAATATCTTGGGGCCCTCTTATGAAGGGATTGGCAGTGACTATGGAAATTACCGCTATTTCCATGTTCTTTATGCTCGTGATAGGCTTGATAACAGCGCTCTTGCGAATGACAGGGGCGCGGATAGGATGTGGACTTGCGCGTATTTATATGGAGTTGATTCGCAATTCCCCTTTGCTTATCCAAATATTCTTCATTTATTTTGTCATAGCCCCAATTCTGAATATGTCCGGATTCTGGGCCGCAGTCATTGCTTTGAGCCTCTTTGAGGGGGCGTATGCGTCCGAAATCTTCAGAGCGGGCATAACTTCCATCAATCAAGGCCAATGGGAAGCTGCCAAAAGTCTTGGTATGAATGCCTATCCAATGTATAGATATATCATCCTTCCACAAGCTATTCGACGTATTATCCCTCCACTGACGAGTCAGGCTGTTTCTTTGATTAAGGATTCTGCCCTTGTCTCCACCGTGGCTATTTTGGATTTGACCCAACAGGGACGAATTATCGATGCAGAGACATTTCTCACTTTTGAAATATGGTTTACGGTCGCTGCTATTTACTTGTGTATCACGCTCACACTTTCTACACTGGTACGCATACTTGAGCAGAGGACACAAAATATGGATTCTACAATCTGAGTTAGGAGGATCATTATGACTATCTGGAGAGCTATTAGCACAGGCAAAGGAATCTTAATTGCCATTTTAGGAGTTTCTCATGTGACCTTTGCTCAGGAATCCTGCAAGCTGTAACCCTGACGCGTCCATTTTTCTATATGGACAAAGGAATTTGTAAAATGAAACACTTACGCTCAATGTTTCTCGTCTCCGTTTTTTGTTTGGCTATCTCGCTTTTGGGGTGTGACCAAGCTCCCGAGAAGGACGGTAAAGGCGACTCCAATCTTGCTTCTTCCCAACAGACAAGCCAACTTGAAACTATCCTCCAGAGAGGAACCATAAAAGTTGGCTTTGATACGTTTAAACCTTGGGCTATGAAAGATAAGGCGGGAAATTATATTGGTTTCGAGATCGAAGTAGCCCAAAAAATAGCCGAAGATATGGGGGTAAAAGTTGAACTGGTCCCCACAAAGTGGTCTGGTATCATTCCTGCCCTTCTAACAGGGAAATTCGATATCATTATCGGTGGGATGTCAATCACACCACAACGAAATCTCAAGGTTAACTTTACAATACCTTACGAATTTTCTGGAATGTCTCTTATCGCAAGTAAAACCCGAGCAGGAAATCGTTCAACATTGGAAGACTTCGACAACCCTGAAACTGTTATCGCAGTTCGCCTTGGTACAACTGCAGCCGAGGCAGCGAAAAATTTTCTTCCGAATGCCAAAAAACTCTTTTTCGACGAAGAATCTCAAACAGTACAGGAACTCCTGAACAAACGAGTTGATGCTTTAGTTGCCTCTAATCCTCTGCCCGTCAATCTGGCGAAAGAGTATCCCGATCAACTCTACCTTCCTCTTGGTAAGGATTTCACTAGAGAGCCAATCTCGTTTGCGATTCGTAAGGGAGACTTAGATTATCTGAACTGGCTTGATAACTGGGTTCGTGTGAATATGAGCAAAGGATGGTTGCAGAATCGTTACCAGCATTGGTTTTTTACACATGATTGGGAAGATCAATTGCAATAAACGGTTGAATCCTGGTGTTCTTTAAAAAAAAATACTTATCCTTTTCCCTGCTTGACATCGTCTTACTGACGATGTTGGCAGGGGGACTTGGTTTTGTCTTTTTTAAGGCATTTACAGGTCTCAATTATCACTGGAAGTGGGAGGTTATCCCGCAATATCTGATCCGGTATGACCCTTCACACAAAGTATGGGCAGCCGGATTACTCACACAAGGACTTCTGACAACCCTACGCCTCAGTATTTGGGCCTCCTTGTTTTCATTGGGCATAGGTATCATTATAGGACTTTTTCGTGTAAGCCCTTCTCTTTTCAAGCGTCAGGTCGCAACGACTTATGTTGGTCTCATCCGCAATACTCCACCATTGGTTCTGATTTTTATTTTTTATTTTTTTGTTGCAGATCAGATTATGACAGCACTACATATGGATGACTTTATTTACAGTCTCTCCGCAGAAGCCAAAACAGTCATGTCCATCTTCTTCGGCCCCACCAATCGATTCCCTCAATTTCTAGCCGCAGTTTTAACACTAACTCTGTTTGAAGGTGCCTATATAACGGAAATTGTTCGTGCCGGGATTGAATCTATTGAGCCTGGTCAATGGGAGGCCTCCACTGCGCTCGGAATGCGTCGCTGGCAAGCCCTTGTTTATGTTATACTGCCACAAGGGTTACAACGAATGTTGCCAGCGCTGGCTGGACAGTTTATATCTGTTATAAAGGATTCAGCTATTGTGTCAGTCATCTCAATTGAAGAGTTGACCTTCCAAGCTCAGCAAATAATGACAACGACCTACCGAAGTTTTGAAGTTTGGACTACGGTTATGGTCATGTATTTTATCCTGACTTTTTTTTGTTCATTGGCTGTCAGGAAACTCGAACTGACCTTACGAAGGAGTTAGGCATGCTCAAATTCATCAAAAATTTTTTTGAAGGTATTTTAGACGAAGAGCCTCTGAATGCTCCAACAACTTTTATTGAAAAAAATGAACAAGAACCATTCGACCCGGAGGCGTTTGATATGGATGATGTAAAAGTATACGCACTCTCAACCTGTATTCATTGCAAAAATGCGAAAAAATACCTCGACGAATGTGGAGTCAAATACGATTGTGTTCATGTTGATAAATTAAAGGGTGATGAAAGAAAAGAAATTGTGAGAGAACTCAAAAGTCATAATCCGGCAGTTTCATTCCCGACAATTGTTATCAAAGATACCGTTGTTGTTGGTTATCACAAAGACAAAATCGACAAAGCACTACAGGAGTCAGAGTAATCATGAACGCTGAAACTCTTTATGAAAACTTGAGACGAATTCAGGAACCCAAAGGATATTATTTCAATGCTGATATGGAGATGACCCATCCCCTGCTTGAAAGCCTGCTGATCAACAAAGAACGTCTTGGCTATATGGCTTGCCCCTGTCGATTGGCAAACGAAGAGCTTGAAGCGGATAAAGATATCATCTGTCCATGTGTCTATCGAGAAAAAGATGTTGCAGAATATGGAGCATGCTTCTGTGCCCTTTATGTAAGTAAAGAATACAACGAAGGGACGATTGATAAACAGGTTGTTCCTGAACGCAGGCCTGCTGATAAAATTCTTTTTTAAGCACTTGAAGCCCCAATTCTTTGTTGGGGCTTTTTTCCATTGCCAGGGACGCCCCATTCTCGATCAGACTAGGTGCCATGTGATAAAAGTCAGAAAAGATCTGAAAACTCTTCTAGCCCTTGCTTCCCCCTTACGTTCAGGGGATATTTTGGCCGGTATTGCAGCCCGAACGGAAGAAGAACGGATTCGAGCTCAAATGGAGTTGGCTGAAGTGCCACTCAAACGATTTTTAAATGAAACCGTCATCCCTTATGAAGATGATGAGGTTACGCGATTGATTCTTGATGGACATGATAAGTCTGCTTTCAAGAAAATTCGGGGTTTTACAGTTGGAGAATTAAGAGATTGGTTACTTACGGATGAAGTAGACGCTCAATCACTCAAAATACTTTCTCCCGGTTTGACCCCAGAGATGGTTGCAGCAGTATCCAAATTGATGCGTCTTCAAGATCTTGTTCTTGTTGCCTCTAAGTGTTCAGTCATAACCGGGTTCAGGAATACTATAGGCCTTCCGGGTACTTTTTCTGTAAGATTGCAACCGAATCACCCTACTGATAATCTCAAGGGGATAGCTGCTTCGACATTTGATGGTCTGTGCTATGGATGTGGAGATGCTGTTATTGGGATCAATCCAGCGACTGATAACCTTGAAAGTACAACTCGACTTCTTCATATGCTCGATTCAATAATCAATCAGTACGATATCCCAACCCAATCGTGTGTGTTGACCCATGTCACCAGCACAATGGAAGCGATCAAAAGAGGAGCACCGGTTGATATCTGTTTTCAGTCTATTGCCGGAACAGAAAAAGCAAATAAGAGTTTTGGTATCACGCTTGATCTACTACAGGAAGCTTATGAAGCGACACTCTCTCTTCAGAGAGGGACTGTTGGAAATAACGTCATGTATTTTGAAACAGGACAGGGAAGTGCTCTCTCGGCAAATGCTCATCACGGTGTTGATCAGCAGACACTTGAAGTTCGAGCATATGCTGTAGCTCGCAAGTTTAATCCTCTCCTCGTCAATACAGTTGTCGGTTTTATTGGCCCTGAATATTTATATGATGGCAAGCAAATCATCAGAGCTGGATTAGAAGATCATTTTTGCGGCAAACTACTGGGGCTGCCGATGGGGGTGGATATCTGTTACACAAATCACGCTGAGACAGATCAAGATGATATGGATGCCCTGCTGACACTTTTAGGAACAGCACATTGCAATTTCATCATGGGAATACCTGGTGCTGACGATATTATGCTCAATTATCAATCAACATCTTTTCATGATGCTTGTTATCTTCGAAAGCTGCTCAATAAAAAACCAGCCCCTGAATTTGAAGAGTGGTTAGAAAAAATAGGAATTTATGATAGCACTGGAACCCTTTTACCACTTGCAAAAACGAATCAGTTTTTAGCTCTGCCTGATGCGTTTTGTTGAGCTACTTAAAGATATGACCAGCAAAAAAAAAATTGTCACAGCTGACAATTGGGATTCCCTGAAAAAATTTACCGATGCCAGAATTAGCCTTGGGCGTTGTGGGACAAGCCTTCCCTTGAAAGAGAGCCTTGCTTTCAAACTTGCTCATGCTCAAGCTAAGGATGCCGTGCACAAGAGTTTTCAACGAGAAACATTAATCCGAAAAATTGAGAGCCAAGGTTATTCATGTATTTCATTAAAAAGTCAGGTTGAGAACAGGAATGAATATTTGACGCGCCCGGATTTAGGGAGACAACTTGATACAGCATCTTTAGAAAAAGTAATTCAGAACGCTCCAAAAAAATGTGATATTTCTTTCATCATTTGCGACGGTTTATCTGTGCGTGCTATTCATGAAAATGGCCTGATTTTTTTTACAGAATTTATGAACACCCTAAAAGAAACACCGCTCACACTTGCTCCGGTATGCCTGGTAACTTATGGTCGAGTAGCTATTGCCGATGAAATTGGAGCTGTGTTGAATGCAACTCTTTCTATTGTCCTTATAGGTGAACGTCCCGGCTTGAGTGCGCCAAATTCTATGGGAATATATTTAACGTATGCTCCAAAAGTTGGTAATACAGATGAGGTTAGGAATTGTATATCAAATATCCGACCAGGAGGGATGACTCATCAAGCTGCAGTTCAAAAGCTCTCTTATTTACTTGAAAAGGCTTATATGTTGCGGAAAACTGGCGTTCAACTTAAAGATTCGATGCCTTCCTTTTATTTACCATTTTCAGAATTGATCGAACTTCAATAACTTTTTCACTTTACGATCTTTGGCTTGAAGTCTAAAAACTCCAAGACAAAGAAAAGGGGACAAGCCATCAGGCATGTCCCCTTTTCTAAGATTGTATTTGGCTGTTATATTGATTCGTTTGCCGATTCACTTGGACCAAATCCCATAAGAATCGGACTCGCAACAAAGATTGAGGAATATGTACCAACAACAACACCAATCAGCAAAGCAAGTGCAAAGTCATGGATGACACTGCCTCCAACCACATAAAGACACGCAACAACAAGAAGTGTTGTTAAAGATGTCATGATAGTACGAGACAAAGTCTGGTTGATAGATTTATTGATAACCGCTCCAAATGATCCAGACCGTTTTGTATCGGTATCATTTTCACGGATTCTATCAAAGACAATAATCGTATCGTTGAGAGAATAACCAATAATCGTCAAGAGAGCAGCAATAATTGTCAGATCAAATTCCTTACCAAGTATGGAAAAAATACCAACAGTAATGGTAACATCATGAATGAGAGCGACAACAGCACCGAGTGCGTAGTTGAGTTTTAAATACCAACAGAGTCCAACGGTGACGATAAGTGCAATAATGGTCAACCACGCCATATCCAGCCCAGTAAGACCTACTCCATAGATGATACCACCAAGCGCCGCGGCCATAATTGCCGCGACAGTCCAACGTTGCTCAAATCGTCCTGAGATGTAGACGGCAATGATCAGAACTGCGTAAAAAAGAGCCTCAAGCGCTTTACTACGAAGATCCGCTCCGACCTTAGGACCGACCATCTCTAAACGTTGTATCTCAAATCCCTTTCCATTCAAGTTTTTCTCAAGAGCATTAGAAATGTGCTTTCTAACTTCCTGAGAAGCGACTTCAGAAGTGGAAGTACGGATGAGATATTCATTATCCCCTTCAAGTCCAAGAGTTTGAACAACCAACCCAGGAAGTTCAACTCCTTTCAAGGCACCCTTTAACTCATTGACATCTGTTGTATGGTCCACTTTAACCTGAACGATCATACCTCCAGCAAAATCAATACCATATTTTGGTCCACCTTTAAGAACCAATGAAGTAAGACCTGCAAGAATAAAGATGGCAGAAAGAAGAAAAGCGATCTTTTTAATACCAATAAAATCAATATGGGTATTGGGTTTGATTAATTGAAGTCCCATAATCGTCCCCTTAAATGCTCAGCTTAGTGCTTTCGGAGCGGCTTTTAGTGTAAACGTCGAACAGTATATGCGACACGAAAATGGCCGTAAACATGGAGGTGAGAATGCCAAGGGTCAGCGTGACTGCAAATCCTCTCACCGGCCCTGTTCCGAATTGGTACAGAATAATAGCCGCAATGATTGTTGTTACGTTGGCATCCATGATTGTCAGCGTCGCACGACTATATCCTTCAGCAATTGCTGCACGAGCTGTCAGACCACGCCTTAATTCTTCTCGTATTCTTTCAAAGATAATAACATTGGCATCAACAGCCATACCTATTGTCAGAATAATTCCTGCAATGCCAGGGAGTGTTAATGTTGCTCCAAAAACTGCCAATCCTGCCAGAATGAGCATAATGTTGAGGCATAAAACCACATCGGCCACGAAACCGGCAAAACCGTAATAAAAAATCATGAAGCCAAGAACCAGTGCCATACCGATAGCCGCAGACATGATTCCCTTATCAATTGATTCTTGTCCCAAAGATGGTCCGACTGAACGTTGCTCAAGTATCACGACTGGTGCGGGTAAGGAACCAGCACGGAGAACAACGGCCAGGTCTCGAGCTTCTTCACGGGTAAATTGACCGGTAATAGATGCACGTCCACCAGCAATCTTTTCCTGAATAACAGGAGCAGAATAGACCTTGCCATCAAGAACTATTGCCATCCGTTTATTAACATTATCAGCGGTCAGATTAGCAAAAATAGAGCCTCCCCTGCTGTTGAATGAGATTCCAACATAAGGTTTGTTCCACGAATCCAATCTAACTTTGGCATCGGTAATATACTCACCAGTCAAGACAGCGTCTTTTTTGAGGACAATCGGGTCTTCGGAATAGCTCCCGTTGGCTTGCCTTTTCATGAGAACGGAAAGCTCTCGCCCTGGGGCAAGGATTCCCTTCGTTGCTTTTTCGATGTCCGCTGTATCATCAACCATTTTGAACTCAAGATGAGCTGTTTGGCCAATAATTTTGATAGCTCGTTCAGGATCTTGCAACCCTGGTAACTGCACCTGGATGCGATTCCCCTGCTGTTTACGAATATCTGGTTCCGCCACACCGAATTGATCAATACGGTTTCGAATTGTCTTGATGGCCTGATCCATGGTCAGAGTTTCAATTTCCTTACGGTACTGAGGCGATACAGATAAAATAAATTTAACTTTGCCATCATCCATGGGGTCCATCGACTCTATATCAAAAGGGCTTTTATCCTTGACAGCTTCTTCGAAAGCATTCTGCTGGTCACCCTTCAAGAGAACAATTTCAATGCGACTATCCGACACCACATTGGGACGTAAAACAAAAATCTCATCTTCACGTGCTGAAGCTTTGAGATCATCTCCCAGCCGAGCAAGATTATTATGCATGGCAGTATCCATATCCACACCAAGTGTCAGATGTATACCACCTTTGAGATCAAGACCAAGATTAACGGAGTTACCCGGCAGAATTTTGCCGAGCGGTGAACCGGATACGCCTGGAACAGAAGGCAAGACATATGCCAATCCAAGAGCCAGAACAATCAGGGTTATAATGATTCTCCAACGCAGACTCTGCATGAAAACTCCTATGATACAAACATGTTGCAACCAAAAAGGTAGAACTTCATTAAACACAAGCGCGGACCAGTCCACATATATGTGGTCCGGCCCGCACGGAAGTCCTATTTCCGGGTTGTCAAGCCTACTTCTTTACATCAGCTGCGGGCTTGCCGTCTTTGTCGGCAACAAAACCGCGCTTAATAACAACATTGACACCTTTGGCTATCTCAAGTGTGAGATTGTCACCATCAATATCAACAATCATGCCAAGGATACCACCATTGGTCCATACTTTGTCGCCTTTCTTCAAGGCTTCCAACATGGTTTTGTGCTGTTTTTGCTTCTTCTGCTGAGGGCGGATGAGAAGGAAATAAAAGATGGCGAACATAAGCACGAGCATCGGCAGCGGACCACCTAGAATGCCAGCCAGTCCACCAGCCTCGGCCCCGGCTCCACCAGCAGGAGGGGCCATCGCGTAGGCTACGGAATCGAAGAACATAGTTCCTCCAGACAGGGTAATAATGTTTGTCGTCAGCGATTAGCAGGGAACGTACAAGTTACCATACGGTCTATGCGAGAACGGACGAATTTTCACGAAGTTCTCGCTTAAAATTTCCTTGCTGTCCAGCTTCAATTCTTTGGCGTATTCATTGGTAAGCTCTTTAATGACTTTAAGGTCTTCAGAGTCGACCGGTTGCGCGTGCAAACCAGACCCGAGTTGCTCTTGATGAACTTTTCCTCGGACATAAATTACGCCACCATGCATTCCTGTTCCAAGACTTCGTCCCGCAACAGGCGCATCAGGCTTACCAGAAAACATGCCCAAGAGCAAAATAATTCCACCAGCCATGTATTCACCAAGAAAGTCTCCAGCCTTCCCCCCTATAACTATTTTGGGTTGGTGTTCAAGATAGGCTTTCATGTGGATGCCGACACGGTAGCCGACATCTCCATGAACAAATATTTCTCCTCCTCTCATGGCATAGCCTAGAACATCTCCGGCTAACCCCTCAATAACGATGCGTCCTCCATCCATGGTATTTCCCACTCCATCCTGAGCATTGTTATGGACGCGTATATAGGGACCACGCATGAATGCTGCTAAGTCTTGACCGGGTACTCCATAAATATCAAAAACAAGGTCTCCTTCCATTGCTATCCCAATATAGCGCTGGCCATGGCAATTTTTTATAGTGAATTGAGTAACTCCGTCTTTAACCAAATTTCTGATCTCTTCATTGAATTGTTTATAATATATCTGCCCTGCCTCAAGGGTTCGTTCATCTCTTTTATTCTGCATTTCAATTCTCCAGATTAACAATAACTGGTTCTCCAGCCTTGGGCATCCAGACTTTATCCAATTCGGGACAAACATCCCGTACAGCTGACTCTTCACTTGACATAAAAACCATATCATCTTTTTCAGCCACCAAAAGTGGCCGTAATTTTATGCGGTCGTTTAACCCCATCAAACGATTATTATCAGCAACAAGAATGGCAAAAGGCCCATTCAACATTCCTGACCCATACGTCGTGCGAAGAAGAGTATAAAGCTCCTTATCCTCGGAATTCATTTTTTCTATTTCATCCCAAAAGGGAGGAGCAAAACATTTTGCAGCCATTTCCCAAGAAAGACCGTGTTTGCGTATCAATAAATCAAGTTCGTAGGCCACGACTTCGGTATCTGTCATCATTGTGCAGAGATAGTCATGCTCACACAAGTAGCGACGGTTGATACCATAAGAGGAAATTTCACCATTATGCACTATAGACCAATTGAGAATTGTAAAGGGATGGGCACCTCCCCACCACCCAGGTGTATTGGTTGGAAAACGGTTATGCCCTGTCCATATATATGCATTATATTCTTCGAGGCGGAAAAAATCTGCTATGTCTTCAGGAAAACCTACCCCTTTGAATGCACCCATGTTTTTCCCACTTGAAACAACAAAGGCTCCTGGAAAAGACGTATTGATTTTCATAACCACAGCAACAATATAATCCTCTTCAATTAAATGAGAAAATTCGTTGATGAGGTTGTTTGAAACGGTGACAAAATAACGATGAAAGAGAGGAGGATTTGCTATTGCAAGACTTTTTCTGGTCGGAATAGCTTCGAAGTAATGCATGTCAAAATATGTCCGCAACAGCTTCTCAACCTTTTCTATTGCGGCTTTGCTGTCATACATGAGATGAAAACAATATTTATCTGCGTGTTCCGGGTAGATCCCATACGCTGCAAAACCTCCCCCAAGTCCATTGCCCCGGTCATGCATGCATTTCATCGCTGCAATCGGTATGTTTCCCGAAATCAGCCCCCTTTTTTTGTGAATGACTCCAAAAACACCGCAGCCCGATATGTCCTTTTCAAAATCATGGTATTTATCAGGTGCTTTCATTTTTTACTCTTTTGCATCTCTGCATTAAAAGACTTTTTCTTAATCAACTTCAACGACGTCAGGATTCCAATTTTTTTTTAATCATCGGGCCACAAAAGAACATCCGGCGTACCGACAACAAATTGCTTTTTGTTTTTTTTCTTGAAGTTTTAGCTTAAATTTAATGAACTCAGTGCACATCCGGTCATACCCGTTTAACGACCGGCATGTTTAATACCAAGAATATCAAGTTCAGTATCAGACAGCCCTACCCCACGTAACTTGTCACGATTACCTCGGAGGCTTTCGATAGAATTAAGCCCCATTCCACCTAGCATTTCTTCTATTTCATGTCCCCAGGCCTGTATCAGGTTCGTGAGTCTTTTTGCGGCAATATCTGGATTTTGTCTTTTGGATAATTGGGGATCATTTGTTGCAATTCCCCATGGGCATTTTCCTGTGTAGCACCGGCCACAAAGCGTGCAGCCCACCGCGACAAGAGTAGCAGTCCCTATATAAACGGCGTCCGCTCCCAATGCGATAGATTTGACCACATCACCTGAACAACGAATTCCCCCTGCGGCAACGACGGAAACCTTGTGTCTGATTCCTTCGTCTCTCAGGCGCTGGTCTACCTGAGCTAAAGCAAGTTCAATGGGAATCCCGACATTATCACGAATCATTGCCGGAGCCGCGCCAGTCCCGCCTCGCATCCCGTCAATGGTGACAATATCTGCTCCAGCTCGAGCTATCCCAGATGCAATAGCCGCCACATTATGAACAGCTGCGATTTTGACAGATATGGGAACTTTGTATTCAGAGGCTTCTTTCAAAGCATATATTAACTGAAGAAGGTCTTCGATTGAATATATGTCATGATGCGGTGCTGGTGAAATTGCATCAGATCCAAGAGGAATCATACGCGTTTCAGAAACTTTATCATTGATCTTTTCACCGGGGAGATGCCCTCCAATTCCGGGCTTTGCTCCCTGTCCGACTTTGATCTCAATGCCAATACCAGCCTTAAGGTAATCCAAGTGAACCCCAAAACGCCCAGATGCAACCTGTACGATCGTATTCTTACCGTATTTGTAGAGAGATTGGTGAAGTCCCCCCTCACCCGTATTGTAAGCTGTACCGGTTTCAGTCGCAGCTCTCGCCATAGCTCTATGTAAATTGAAATTGATAGCTCCAAAACTCATGGCCGCAAACATGATAGGTATTGATAGCTCAATTTGTGGTGCCAATTTTGTTTTAAGCGACGGGTTCCCGTTTTTACCTTGGAAAACAGTCACCCTTTTAGGCTTTGCGCCAAGAAAAGTTTTCAACTCCATGGGCTCTCGAAGTGGATCGATGGAAGGATTGGTGACTTGACTCGCATCTAGCAGCATATGATCCCAGTAAACCGGGATATCGACAGGAGACCCCATTCCCGCCAAAAGAACTCCGCCTGTTTCTGCTTGTTTATAAATATTTTGCAAAAAATTTGCCCTCCAGAGACTATTCTCCCTGAAACCGGAAGGCGTATTTCGAATACTTAAAGCAGCGGTTGGACATAAAGCTGCACAACGATGACAGCCTATACAGAGGGCGTTGTTATGCGTCACTTTTTGTCTGCTTTCATCCCAAAAGTGAGCATCATAAGAACACTGCCTTATACAAACCTTGCAATTGATACAGAGCTCTTTGTCTCTATCAATGCAAAATTCATGGTAATTCTTATTGGCTGGTTGAAGCAGCAAAGCAAACACCTCATTTGTTTTCGCCAAAAAAGTAATAAAAACTTATCTTACAGGTATAACCTTGAGCCTTTTTTTACAATCGAGCAAAATGTACACAACATATACGATAAAACAACATTGCACGTCCAAAAGAAAGCTGTCAATAGTATGTATAACAATCTAGAATAAATGAACTTAAACAAAGTTGTTAGTATCGAAAAAACAGTTTCATCACCTCATCGCTCCCGTGTTTATCTTTCGAATTTCAAGCTGATTTTATCATAAGTTCTTGTTTCATTCTAAAAAAAGAACACCCTTTTGTAGATTGGCAAATGACATCTTTATACGTTGCTGGAAACAAAGATTCTATCTTGGACACTGATATTTTGTCGGGTCAACTCGACAACTTTTTTGAAAGACTGTGAAATGAGAGGAATTGACAGAGCCTGGCTTTAGGACAATAACTACCAATCAAACACAAGGATTGGATTTTACTGTATGAGAAAAATTGATGTGGATGTTAAATTTATAGATGACATGTGGGCTGACTATGATCTTGAGTATGCTACCGAATTCTCAGCTGGGCTTGACCTGAGAGCATGCTTGAAGTCATCTGAAATTGAGATAGCTCCAGGAAAAAAAGCAGCCATATCTGCTGGAATTTCTATTGAGATTCATGAGAAAAGTGTTGCTGCTTATATCTTTTCAAGAAGCGGCCTTGGGACTAAAGAAGGACTCACGATTAGTCAAGGAGTGGGCGTCATTGACCCTGATTATCGAGGAGAAATAAAGGTCTCTCTGCTCAATACTTCTGATCGAGTTCGACGAATTAAGCGCGGCCAGCGCATCGCACAAATGATCTTTATGCCCATATTCCAAGCTGTAATCAACCCGGTGCAAGAGTTGAACTCCACCAAACGAGGTGAAGGCGGCTTTGGCTCAACAGGGAAATTATAGTATTCCTCAAAAAAATGAGTTTTGAGATGACAAGTAAATTTGATGCAATAAAAGAAAAAGAGTCCAATCTGCTCTGCAATACATACGGTAGATATCCTTTAGCCATTGCAAGAGCAGAAGACTGTAGATTATACGATTTAGAAAATACAGAGTATATTGATTTCCTGGCTGGAATAGCAGTCTGCAGCCTGGGGCATTGCCGAGAAGAACTTGCGGATGTCATGACAGAACAGGCCAGAAAACTTGTCCATGTGAGCAATCTTTTTTACCAAGAACCGCAATTAGAACTTGCTGAAAAGCTCCTTTCCACATGTGCAGCAGACAAAGTTTTCTTCTGTAATTCTGGAGCGGAAGCCAATGAAGGTGCTATAAAGCTGGCACGAAAGTATATGCATACAATTCAAGGTAAAAACCGACACGAAATCATTACCTTGGAAAAATCTTTTCATGGCCGGACTCTCTCTACTTTGACTGCCACAGGTCAAGCTGGGCCTATCAAGGAAGGCTTCCATCCTCTTCCTGAAGGCTTCATTACCGTTCCTTTTGAAAATACCAATGCATTGAGAGGAGCTGTAAGTGATAAAACTGCGGCTATCATGATTGAAATGGTTCAGGGTGAAGGTGGTGTGCGCCCTCTTTCTTCTGAATTTGTTCAAGATATTAGCGAACTCTGTAAAGAAAATGGAATTCTTCTTATTGTTGACGAAGTTCAAACAGGACTTTGCAGAACAGGCCGTTTTTGGGCGCACCAACATTATGGAATTACACCTGATATATTTACATCGGCAAAAGCGCTGGCAAATGGACTGCCAATGGGGGCTGTCCTATGCAGGGATGAAGTCGCCCGAGCATTTGAACCGGGATCACATGCTACCACCTTTGGTGGAGGCGGAGTTGTCTCTGCTGTGGCAGCAAAAGTAATAGATATCATGCTGGAAGAAAAACTTTCCGAGCGAGCTTTTGAAATGGGAAAGTATTTGAGCGCGCAAGTACTTAAACTTAAACAAAAGTACCCGGAAAAGATTATAGGCCCCAGAGGTCTTGGGCTTTTATTTGGAATTGAGTTGGCTTTCAATGGTTCTGAAATATGGAAATCTCTTTTGAATAAACGCATTATATGCAATTTGACTCAAGGAACAATTCTGCGTCTTGTTCCTCCTTTAACTATTACACATGAAGATATTAATATCTTTATTGCTGCATTGGATGCAGCTCTTGAGGAATCTGAAACATAGCCGACCTTGACCACGGCAACGGGTACGCGTAGTTGAAACGTGAGGTGGTGAATATATGAGCAATATTGTAGGCATTGAATCCCTGAGTGGCACTCTTCCCACACGGGATGATGACCGAGAAAATGTTGATTCTACATTCAATATTCCTGACGAATTTGCAATCTCTCCTCTCACTAAAAACTTGGCTGAAAAACAGGATAATAAAACGACTCTGCAGGATGCACAATATACTGGGAAAGGGTCCTTTATGGACACGGTTTTCTAATTTCCCCAGCACAACCAGGGGTCAGGAATCAAAATTCCTGGCCCCCTCTCGCTTTTATGGAGCAAGCAAAGATGTCTACATTATTTAAAATTGAATTTACAATCGCTGAAGACAAGGCAGATGAAGCGGGAATATTCATCTCCTCCAAGGTTCCCCATGGCTGGGAGGAAACTCCGAGTGCAGAGGGGAGGCGAATGACTTTGTTTCTTGAAGACCATATTTTGGGAATTGAAATAGTCAAAGAATTTGAATCCCATTTTCCAGACGCTGAAATTCTCCATTCAGAACAAAAAAAGGAAGATTGGGCTTTAGCCTGGAAAGATTTTTTTACACCGGTCACATGTGGGAAAACATTTACGATCCTCCCCCCTTGGTTAAAAAGTCAAGGAACAGAAACTTCTCAAAATATTATTATTGAACCTAAAATGGCATTTGGAACAGGTCACCATCCAACGACAGCCCTTTGCTTGAAAACCATAGGGAATCTATGGAATAAAAAAGCACTGCACTCTGACCAGACATTTCTTGATCTTGGTACTGGATCAGGAATCCTGGGGATTGGACTTGGTAAATTGGGACTTACTGGCCTTGGCCTTGATACTGACCCACAGGCTATTATTTGTGCGAAAGAGAACGTAAAAAACAATAAGGTCTGCGGAAAATTAACACTTGCAGTTGGCAGCATCAACTCTCTGGATAGGAACATCAATTATGATGTGATCGTTGCTAATATCTTGTCTGGACCATTGATAGAAATGGCCTCAGACATCATACCTCATATAAAAAAAGGTGGGAGCTTGATTCTCTCAGGGATACTCACCGAAAAACAGGCAGATGCTGTGGCTGAAACGTATGAAAGATATAATATAGGAACACCTGCTCGCTTCATTGAAGGAGAATGGTCTTGTCTTGTTTGGGAGACTGTGGAGAACTAAGATGGGACAGGCCGCCACGCTCATATCACTTTACCACGCAATGAGAGACAAACTCGGGCCAAGTCATTGGTGGCCTGGTGACTCGCCCTTTGAAATTGCAATCGGCGCTATCCTAACTCAGAATACAAACTGGCAGAACGTTGAAAAGGCCCTTGGCAATCTAAAAAAAACGGGCAACCTGACACCGGAGAAAATGTATTCCCTTTCCTTCGAAGAATTATCAAACTTGATTCATCCAGCGGGATATTACAATATAAAGACTCGAAGGATTAAAAACTTTCTCGAATTTCTTAATATTGAGGCAAGTTTCGATATCGAAAACTTGGCTTCACAAGAAATTCAGGATATCCGTCCAAAAATTTTAGGAGTAAATGGGATAGGGCCTGAAACAGCGGATGCCATTTTGCTCTACGCTCTTCAACTGCCTGTTTTTGTAGTAGATGCATATACACAAAGGATTTTGCACAGACATGATCTTGTTCACGATGGAATTGATTATCATGAACTACAGGCTCTTTTCATGGACTCCCTCCCCCAAGATGTGTCAGTTTACAACGAATTCCATGCACTCATCGTGAGGACTGGTAAACAATGGTGCAAAAAAAAAGTCGGGGTCTGTGATTCATGCCCGCTCCAACCTTTTCTTTTTGTCTGAATTAATGAAAAATATTTATTTGCCATTTGCTCTTTTCTTGTTTTTATTACCATTCACTTCCCATGCTATGGAGACAGGAGAAACGCTTCATAAAACACTCCTGCAAGAAAACAAAAAAGCTGATGACAAAGAAGTGAGAGTCAAGGAACTTACTCGCCAAGCCGGCAAAATATCTTTACAGCTTAGTAGTATAGAGCATGGTATAAGAAGCTTGAGCAGCAAAATATCCTCACAAGAGAGAATCCTGAGACAAATTCGACAAAATGAAAAAAAAGCACGAAGTGATCATTTTATCCTAGAGGCAGAAAAGGCTCAAATAAAAACTGAATTATCCAGTCTAATGAAGTATTTATGGCCCATACATCTTCAAAATATTCGTGCTCGTTTCGAAGGAGTGCAAAGTTGGGATATGTTTGATCGCCGTTTTAACTGGTTGGCATGTGTGTATGGAGCAACTCAGGAAAAAATGGATGAAGCCCAACTGAATTCAGATAAGATCAGCAATAACCTTGAACGACAACAACTTCTTGAAAAAGAAGCCGAAACCCAATTATCTCAGATAAATAAAAATAAAGACAACCTACTGAAGAACAAGTATATTCTTCGAAAGAATTTAAGCAAGACGCGTCGAAAAAAACAAACTATTGAGTCTGAACTCAATGAGATACTCGCAACGATAGAAGAATTAAAGTACCAACTTCAATCACAAAAAAATAAGAAATTCACGCTCTACAAAAGAGCACTTCCATGGCCCGTTCACGGACATTTACTCAGTTCCTTTAATCTTCAATCCAAGCCACCAAGAAGAGGGCTGACGCTCGGCACAACAGCCGATACAAAAGTTCAATCTGTTTTTTGGGGCAAAGTTGTTCATAATGATACGTTACGAGGTTTTGGCCATGTTGTAATCGTGTATCATGGATATGACTATTACAGTCTCTATGCATATTTATCAAAGACATATGTACGAAACGGCCAGGAAGTCGAAAAAGATGAACCTCTCGGGGTTGTAGGCTATTCACCAAAGGTTGGTGGTCCTGGACTATATTTTGAATTGCGTTTTCATCAAAAACCAATTAACCCGAAGCTTTGGTTGACTGCCCTTCGCTAAGGCATCATCCCACTCTGAACCCACTCCGTTTTACGGGAGGACATATGCGAATTACGCTCTGGCTGATCACTTTTCTCTTGCTGTTCACTTTGACTGTTTCCCCTGTTCAAACTCAGGCGGCAACTGATGGTCATTTTGAGGCGCTTAAGCGTTTTTCGCAGGTGCTTGACATGGTTGAGAGCTACTATGTCAAACCGATTTCCCGGAAAGAGCTTATTGACAATTCAATAAAAGGAATGATTGAGCAACTTGATCCCCACTCATCTTACCTGACGCCTGAGGATTATAAGGGGATGCAGGAAGATACTGCTGGAAAATTTTCCGGTATTGGTATCGAGATCAGTCTTGATCAAGGCCGTATAATTGTCGTCACACCCATTGAAGATACTCCCGCTGATAAAGCCGGTCTTCTTGCAGGTGATATTATCCTTGAAATAGAAGGAGAGTCGACACAAGACATGACATTGCTTGATGCAGTCAAGAGAATCCGTGGAGACAAGGGAACAATCGTTCATCTGCTGATCTTACATAAGGATTCAAATCACCCTGAAGATGTTGCCATTGTTCGAGGCACCATTCCTATTATCAGCGTAAAAACTCAATCCCTTGAAGACGGCTATCTCTATTTACGCCTCACTGGATTCAAAGAGTCCACAACAAAAAATATGCGTCAAGAAATTGTTGAGTATCAAAAAAAACATACCCTGAAAGGGATTGTCCTCGATTTACGGAATAACCCTGGAGGGTTACTTGGACAAGCCGTTTCCGTTGCCGATACTTTTATCGATGAAGGCACGATCGTATATATTCAGGGAAAAGATGCAAAGAATCGAAAAGATTTCTTTGCTGCACGAAATTCGGATGATGTGCGCGTCCCTCTGGTGACGATCATTAATGCAGGTTCGGCCTCAGCTTCGGAAATCGTAGCAGGAGCCTTGCAGGATCATAAACGTGGGCTGATTGTTGGTGAACGATCTTTTGGTAAAGGGTCGGTACAAACAATCATTCCAATGGCTGACGGCACAGGAATCAAATTGACCACGGCACTTTATTACACTCCTGCTGGACGTTCTATTCAGGCTCGTGGAATTGACCCCGATTTGAGAATACCATTTATTGCCCCAGTTAAAGATGACGAGAAAGCGATGCGGGACCGTCTGACGATCAGAGAAAAAGATTTGAATAGACACCTCGAAAATGGCAATAAAACCAAACCTCATTCTGACAAAGATGCTGAACAGGCCCACGACAGACTCGCAAGGGATAACCAATTAAGAATGGCGTTGGAACTTGTAAAAAGTCTTCCTAAATTCAAAGCGTTAAAATAAGGGATCCCCTTCTCCCATGGAAGAACACTCCCAGGAAGAGACAAAAAATGAACAGACCGGGCTGAAGAAGCTTTTGAGGAAGCTCTATCAGCCCGGTCCTCTCATATTGCTGTTTATTGCTGCATTTGGCGCATTAGTAATGCTCGCTGTTCATATTTTGACCCAAACTCCGCCTCCTCCACCGGTGGTTATGACGCCACAACCGTACACTCAACGGGTGTATGAAGAGGAGAGTTCTTTCACGTTGGAAGATCAGGTCAAAGTTGTAGATTTAGGCATCATCAAGACAATGCAATCCATGAAAATTGCGATGTCTCAGTTGGATCTTCTCAGTGTTGAGATACACAAGCGTGAGGGGGAAAATTTCCATTACCAAGTGTTACAACTTCCTTCTCCCCCAGAATACTCTCTCTTTCTCAAGACATTGAGAGGTTACCTGCAACAGCAAGCCCCAAATGCAAATATAACTCTTACCAATGATCAAGAGTTGGTGATTACCATTGAAGGGCTTCCTACTCATAAACTTTTATTTGAAAAAAAACCTGTCCCTCTTTCTCGCCAATCGGAAAGCCTTGGCCCTAAAATGGTTATCGTTATTGATGATATAGGTGAGAACATGAAAGTTTTACATGGGTTGGTGGCTCTCGATTTCCCGATCACCTTGGCAGTTTGGCCGCATGCATCGTTCACACGTCAAGCAGTGAAACTCATTCGTGAAACCCAACATGATCTCATTATTCATTTTCCGATGGAACCCATGGGGTATCCCAAGTACAACCCTGGCGAAGATGCCCTTTTTGTTACGATGAGTGCCAGTGAAATTCGCGCTCAAATAGCCCTTAATCTTTCTCAAATCCCAGAAGCTATCGGTGTCAATAACCACATGGGGTCGCGCTTCACTTCTGACAAAAAAGGCATGAAAATAGCGTTATCCGAATTTAAACAAAAAGGTCTTTTTTTTCTCGATAGCCTGACGACGTCTCAAAGTGTCGCAAAATCAATTGCTTCTGAAGTTGGTATACCTTTCTATGAGCGCGATGTTTTTATTGATAACATTAAAAATATTGATGCGATTATCCATCAGCTTAAAAAAGCTGAAAAAGTGACACTTAAGCAGGGGCACTCCATTGTGATTGGGCATCCGTATCCGCAAACTCTTGCCGCACTCCAAAAATGGAGCAAGGGCAGAAATAAAATGATTCAACTTATATCGTTGTCACAACTACCACCACAATAAAAAATATACGTTATTTTTTGTTTTTAAGACTCAAAAGGAAATAGCAAGTTGCTCATTTTCTTGATTTTGATTGTCATATTAAAATGTTATATAAAAGATAAGAAAAACTTGAGATTTTATTAAGATGAAAACGGCTCAGTTGGATAAGCAAATGTTGCCATATTGGCAGAGCGCGTGTAACAAATAGTTAAGTGAATTCAATTTTATGCCGAAGAGATTAATATATACGGACTACTTTTTGCTAGTTGTTTCACTGAGTTCAAAATTTCGACATATGTCCTCCCCTTCTTAGGGGATTAAATGAATGAGGCGATTCCTAGATGAGCAAAATCCTCGAACAAGATGAAGTTGATGCCCTGCTCCGAGGACTTTCAGGCGGGGATGTCGAGACAGAGACTGAAATACCAGAAGATGATTCTGGTGTGGTTGCTTTTGACCTTGCAAATCAGGACAGGATTATACGAGGTCGTATGCCTGTCTTGGAGATCGTTAATGACCGTTTTGCACGGCTCTGCACAAATGCCCTCGCAAATACCATGCGCAAACGTGTCGATATCAATCCAATTTCTATTGATATGTCAAAGTTTGGCGACTTTATGCGCTCACTTCCGGTACCAACATCTATATCCATTTTTAAAATGGACCCCTTACGCGGAAATGCTCTACTGGTAGTGGATTCGCGTTTGGTCTTTGCTCTTGTTGAAAACTTTTTCGGCGGTGCAGGGAGCCAACCGAAGGTAGAAGGACGAGATTTTACTCCCATTGAGCAAGCTATTGTTGAACGTGTCGTTAAAATCGCTTTGTCCAATATGGAAGAATCGTGGAAACCTGTTCACGAAGTGCATGTCGAGTTAGTTCGTACGGAAGTAAATCCACAATTTGCAGCGATAGTCCCTCCGTCGGATGTTGTTATTGTAGTTACCTTCGAAGTGGAACTTGAAAATGCCATCGGCTCGCTTATTGTTTGCCTCCCCTATGCAACAATGGAACCTATCAGATCAAAATTGCATGCCTCATTCCAGTCTGAGCGCTTGGAAGTTGATCATGTTTGGATAAATCGTTTTAAAGAACGGCTTATGGAAACCCCTGTAGAGATGGTTGTACGCATGGGAAGGACTACTATTAGCGGACGCCAACTTCTTTACTTGCAGGAAGGGGATATTATTCTTCTTGATACTGACGAAGATGAATTACTTGAGGCAGAAGTCGAAGGAGTTCGTAAATTTCATGGACTGCCGGGTAGAGTTAAAGGCAACAAATCCTTTCAAGTTATCAAGGAAGAAGAAATCCGTTTTTAGGAGTTCCGAGTTTACCTTTTCTGAGGGAGGCCGTATCATTCGGCCTCCCTTGCTTTTAAAGTTAAGTATTCTTGAGTGATAAATTTTCTATGTATTTTTTGGACTTTATATAATTAGGAGTGTTTTTCATGAGAAAAATCATTTTGATCACGTTGGCTATACTTATGTTTGCTTCAAGTGCATTCGCAGGTAAAAATTATACCATATCCATTACTCAAATTGTTGAGCACCCGTCCCTGGATGCCATGCGCAATGGTTTTCTTGACCGCCTCAAAGAAAAGGGAGTGGATGTAACAGCTAACGTCCATATTGCTCAAGGAAACGCTGCCACCAATGTTCAGATAGTCAGTCAAATGCGAGGTGAAAATCCAGATCTTATTCTTGCAATTGCCACGCCTGGCGCCCAAGCGGCAGCCCAAAAAATAAAAGACTGCCCTATTCTCTTTACTGGAGTGACTGACCCCGTTTCTGCTGGCCTTGTCCATGATTTGAAGAATACACATGGCCGAAATATAACAGGTATGTCCGATTTCAGCCCTATGGATAAACATGTTGCTTTAATCAAAGAGGTTGTTCCAAGTGCTCAATCTGTTGGAGTTATCTACAATGCTGGAGAACCCAATTCTGTCGCATTAGTACAAAAACTGCGTGAAGAAATATTGAAATCACATTTGAAACTCGAAGAGGCGACCATAGCTAATTCAAGTGGCGTTTACCAAGCAGCAAAAAGCCTTGTTGGAAAAACAGATGTTATCTATATTCCAACCGATAACACCGCAATCTCCGCCTTGGAATCTGCTATCAAAGTTTGTAGGCAAAACAAATTACCGCTTATTGTAGGAGATGTAGACTCCGTGGAACGTGGCGCGATTGCCGCTGTTGCAGTCGATTACTACAAAATGGGTTTGCAAACAGGAGATATGGCATATAAAATCCTAGTCGAAGGCATTCAACCAGCTGATATGCCAATTGAATTTCTCAATGATCTTAATTTGCATATTAACAAAACAGCTGCTGCTTCCATGGGGATAACTTTGCCTGATGATCTTATCAAACGAGCATCCAAAGTTATTCAATAAAACACACTTGATTTGCGTATTTATGGGATTCATTATAAAAGGCGCGTTGCTGCAAACGCGCCTTTTTCTTTGATATCGGTTCGTTGTATATATTGACAGTTAATAAAAATCAGGAACATCAATGACAAGTTATGCACTGTTCGGGGCTATTGAACAGGGTTTTGCCTACGGACTTATGGTTATTGGAGTTTATCTCACCTTCAGAGTCCTCGACTTTCCAGATTTGACGGTTGATGGAAGTTTGCCTCTCGGGGCGGCTGTATCTGCTGTAGCCATCACATCAGGTTATTCTCCCGTACTGGCCATTCTGCTGGCTGCTTGTGCCGGCTTTATTGCAGGATCAATCACAGGAATATTGAATACAAAATTCAAAATACTTCATCTTCTTTCGTCCATCCTGACCATGATAGCACTCTACTCTATCAATCTTCGCATCATGGGGCGTCCTAATATGACCTTGCTTGGGCAAGATACTATCGTGGATTGGTTTATCGAAACCACAGGGTTGCTTCCGCATCTATCGACACCGGCATTATTTTTTATCATCTGTGCCTGTGCTGTGACTCTTTTAATATGGTTCCTTCACACAGAACAGGGATTAATTTTTCTTGCTACAGGCGACAACAAGCAAATGATTACAAGTCAAGGTGTCAACACTGACAACGTCATTATTTTTGGTGTTGGCCTTTCAAATGCTCTTGTCGCAATATCGGGTGCTCTTGTCGCACAAAATCAAGGAGCGGCTGACGTCAATATGGGGGTGGGGACAATCATTGCAGGACTCGCTTCCGTTATAATCGGTGAGACCATTTTTGGAGATAAGACAATATCACGAGCCCTTATCGCAGCTCTTCTGGGATCAGTACTCTACAGGATAGCTATCGCACTTGCTTTGGGACTAAAACTTGGAGACTTTGCAATTACACCAAGTGATTTGAATCTTATTACAGCATTGCTCGTAATTATTGCACTCGTCATGCCCAGAGTGAAGCAAAAGTTCATGGCCAGGAGCTAGAAATGATCAATATTTCAAAAATAAATAAAGCCTTCCACCGAGGCGATGTTAATGAAGTGACTGCATTGAATGAAGTCAGCCTTAAGGTCAATAAAGGGGACTTTGTTACCATTATTGGTTCAAACGGAGCAGGTAAATCTACGTTTCTCAACGCGATTGCTGGCTCTTTTACACTTGACACTGGGACTATAACACTGGCGGAACATGATATAACAAAATGGGCAGAGCATAAACGGGCATCGCTCATAGGACGAGTATTTCAGGACCCTCTTCTTGGAACTTGTGCCGGAGCAACGATAGAACAAAATTTAGCCATGGCCCTCAAGCGAGGGCAACGCCGAGGGTTGCGTTTTGGCGTCAAAAAAAAGGACCGTGAGTTCTTTCAGGAAAAACTCTCTGTTCTCAAGTTGGGGCTTGAAGAGAGACTCAAAACGCAAACAGGTCTTCTGTCTGGAGGGCAAAGACAAGCGTTAACAATGCTTATGGCTACCCTTGTCCGCCCACACCTTTTATTACTCGATGAACATACGGCAGCCCTAGACCCAAAAACGGGTGGCATGATTCTCGATTTAACAGAAGAAATAGTTTCATCTCTCAACCTGACAGCCTTAATGGTCACTCATAATATGAACCAGGCCATCACAATGGGAAATAGACTAATTATGTTTCATCGCGGTGAAATTGTTCTTGATATTTCCGGTGATGAGAAAAAAAATCTCAAGGTCGAAGATCTTCTGCTGCGGTTTTCACAGCTGCGTGGTGAAGCAGAAATTTCCGACCGCATGTTATTGTGCTAGGGTTATTTTTCCGGATAGCCCACCTTGTTCACTGGCGATTACACGCCATTAGATTAAAAAGACATAATGGAGGCTTCAATGGCAATCGAAAAAACTTTTTCCATCATTAAACCAGATGCAGTTGAGCGTGGACTTATCGCTGAGATTCTTAAGATGATCACTGATACCGGACTGAAGGTCAAAGCTATGAAATTGATTCACATGGATCGCCCGCAAGCTGAAGGATTTTATGCAGTTCACAAGGAACGCCCTTTCTTCAATGAATTGGTTGAATATATGATCTCTGGCCCAGTTGTTGTGAGCTGCCTTGAAGGTGAAAATGCTATTGAAAAGTATCGTACCTTAATGGGATCGACTAATCCAGCTGATGCGGCTGAAGGAACTATTCGAGCGGCTTACGGCATAGATATTCAAAACAATTCATGCCATGGCTCAGATGGTCCGGATACGGCTAAAATAGAGGTAGCCTATTTCTTTAACGATGATGAATTGGTGGGATAATGACTAAACGAATCGGGTTCATTGGTGTCGGGAATATGGGAACAGCCATTATCCGGGGTTTGGGCACTCGCAATGATTTAGAATTGCATGGTGTGGACCACAATGAAACCAGACTCGGAGAATTGGGAAAAGAGTTTGGGCTGAGCTCTCAAGCGTCTGCACAAGAATTAGCCCAAGTATGCGATATAATCGTCATTTCGGTAAAACCTCAGCACGCAGAGTCTGTGGTAAAAAGAATTACTCCAGAACTGAATAGTTCCAAATGTCTTATTTCCATCTGTGCAGGTATCGCTCAAGCACAGTTAAAAAAATGGTCCGACTCTTTGTGCCCGATCGTTCGTGTCATGCCAAACACTCCCGCTCTTGTTAATAAAGGAGTTTCAGCAGTTTGCCTGGAAGATTCAGACCTGACTGAAGAAATGAAAAAGCTCATACCTTCTGTGTTTGAGGGGATAGGTCAAGTCCACATCCTCCCAGAAAAACAGTTTGATGCTTTCACCGGTGTTATTGGTTCTGGTCCGGCATATGTTTTCTATTTTATGGAAGCAATGGTCGAAGCCGGAGTGGCGCTTGGCCTAACCAGAATACAGGCAACAGAAATGGTAAAAGGCCTCTTTACAGGCTCTGCCACTCTAGCCAATGAAAGCTCCTTCTCTGTGACTCAACTTCGCGAGATGGTAACCTCACCAGCAGGAACAACTATCAGGGCTCTAATGCATTTTGATAGACAATCTGTTCGTGGTGATATTATGGATGGAATTTTTGAGTCATATAAACGAAGTAAAGAATTGGGAAAATAAATGAAAGGCTCTCCGGAGCCTTTCATTATAAAAGGAATCGTAGCCAGGGTAGTATGACAATAAAAAGACAAGAGACGAGATAGCCCGTTGATTTACTGATAAGAAACAATTCGCTAATCATTTCTTTTGTCCACTTCTGTCCTCTCGGCCCAAGGATAGGTTTTTCTTTTATCTCTCCAAAATAAACGGTTCTCCCCCCCATTTGACCACCTAATAACCAAGCCGTGGCTGCCATTGGCCACCCTGCATTGGGGCTTTCCATTTTTCTAGCATCTGAAGGAAAAGACTGCACAGCCTGAACAGACTGTAATTTCCTCAGTCTCCCTATCATTAACAAGCTATAAGCAGTTATCCGTGCAGGAAAGAAAGCAAGAATATCGTCTATTTTAGCTGCGGCGTATCCAAGGATCCTATATTTTTCAGTCTTGTACCCCCACATTGAATCCATGGTACTGACAACCTTGTATACCCAGAGTCCTTCAGGGCCAAGAAGGGTGAGATAAAATAAAGGAGCGACGAAACCATCATTCAGATTTTCACTCAAAGTCTCTGCAAGAGTCTGGCGAATTCCATCTTCATCGAGCGTAGTCGTATCGCGGCTTACCAACATCGACAGTTCTTTTCTTGCACCATTCAAGTCTCCAATCTCAAGTTGATGAACAACTTTTCGACTTTCTTGAACTAAACATCCCAATGCCAAGCCTGCATAACTCAGATAAATAGATAACAAAAATCCAAGATACGGAAGTGCTGTAAGAAAAGCAACGAGGCTCCAAGCTCCAAGAGTGAGTAAAAGTAGTGTTACCCATCCCGCAATATACAAATCAAGCTCTACACGTCGTATTAGTTTTTCTAAAGAATTCAATATCTTGCCTATCAGTCGAACCGGGTGTGGAAAATTTTGAGGATCACCCAAAACAGAATCAGCAAGAACTGCTAGAAGTGGAACCGAAAATGTTACTAAAATTGTTCCCAGAGTCACTGTCGAACTTCCCTTAGGCAAAAAGAAAGGCCGGAAAGTTTTCTTTCCGGCCTAGAAACAGGATATTTCCTAATTCTCAAAATAAGACCTGAGAAGAGCACTGCGGACAGGATGCCGCAATTTCCGCAATGCTTTCGCTTCAATCTGTCGTATACGCTCACGGGTTACATTAAAGAGCTTCCCGACTTCCTCAAGGGTGTGATCAGATTTCTCACCAATTCCAAAGCGTTTTCGCAGTACCTGCTCTTCTCTCGGTGTCAGATCAGAAAGAACCGATGCGATCTGTTCTCCCAGCTTGGTTGACACCACTTCTTCAGCCGGCGCAGTCGCTTTCTTATCTTCTATGAAATCTCCCAAGCTCGAATCTTCTTCGTCGCCAATTGGAGTCTCAAGTGAGATTGGTTCTTTGGCAATCTTGAGAACTTTTTTGACTTTCTCAAGGGGGTAATCCATACGTTCCGCAATTTCCTCAGGAGAAGGATCTCGTCCAAGTTCCTGCACCAAATACCGAGAAGTTCTGATAAGTTTATTTATGGTTTCGATCATATGCACAGGAATACGAATCGTCCTCGCCTGATCAGCAATAGCACGCGTAATAGCCTGTCTTATCCACCATGTAGCATAGGTTGAGAACTTATATCCTCGCTGGTACTCGAATTTGTCCACAGCCTTCATAAGCCCAATATTTCCTTCCTGAATAAGATCAAGAAATTGAAGCCCACGGTTTGTATATTTTTTGGCTATGGAAACAACCAGACGCAGGTTTGCACGAATCAATTCCTGCTTAGCGCGCATGGCTGACTGATTTCCTCGCTTGATGCGCCATAAAACTTCCTCAAGATCATGGACCGAGTGGCAGCATTTATCTTGAAGACGATTCATTATCTCCAGTTTTCCTGCGAGCATTTCTTTGAAAGAAAAGAACTCTTCAACTGTCATGCCGAGAACATCCGCAGCGACAACAGGATTGGTTTCACGGTCATCCACTTTCTTAAATAATTCTTCTATTTCACTTTTGGTCTGCCCGACAGAAAGAATATAAGCAGAAAGATCCCGCTGACAATTATGCATTTGCCGCACATAATCATTAACAGTCTCAATAATACGATCAATCAGAGTTTTTTCGAGCTTTATGTCACGCAAACGTGTGACGACTTCATCTTTATAGCCAAGAATGTCTTTCTGGACACCGTAAACTCGTTTATCCAGATTGGCACAATAGTCTAGCTTATCGTAAAGTTTGCGTTTTTTCTTGTAGAGTTTCTTGACTTCAGCCAAAAGATGAATGACGCGCTGACGCTGGTTCATTTCATCTTCACTTGGATCGTCTTCTTCAATGGTCTTAACGACATCTTTGAGTTTGACTCGCCCTTCTTCAAGGTCTTCGCCAACAGCAACTAACTCTTCAACGGCTACCGGAACTTCAATAAGGGAATACAAAACATCCAATTCACCATTTTCAATCTTCTTGGCAATGACTACTTCCCCTTCTCGGTCAAGAAGAGGAACAGCTCCCATCTCACGAAGATACATACGAACAGGATCAGTACTCCTTGATGCATAATCGGCTGAATCTTCATCCTTTTCCGTCAACTTAAGATCTTTGTCATCGGCTTCAAATTTCTTTTCGTTGCCATCAGCGTCTACAAGAGCGATACCCATCTGCTCAAAAATAGCATGGATTTCTTCCAATTGTTCAGCCGAATTGTAGTCGGCCGGTAAAGCCTTGCTCAATTCATCGTAGGTCAGGAATCCTTTTTTCTTACCTTCAGCGATAAGAGTCTTGATATGCTGGATTTCCTTAATGTTGCTCATCGTCCCTCCTGAGAGATTCTTCCAAAGCCCGAAAACATTCGTTTATTCGCTGCCGATCGCCGCTGAGTTGAGCCTGATGTAAGGCTTCCTTAAGCTGACGTCTAGTATGCTTATTTTGCCCAATCGCAATTTTATTGCAGATATGTTCCCATTCGTCCAGTAATTCACGCCCAGAGAGTATAGATTCATGCACTTCTTCTCGACTTTTAATGTAAAAGCTCTTTTCTTGATTATTCAGCAGGCCCAATATGTGTCCGTGCTGCACATTGACAAGCTTTTCCCACAAAGCCTTCGCCCAATCAGTGCATAAAATACGCTCAAAACCTTTTTCCACCAGCGCCGGAATATAATCCGGATACTGAATTGGAAATTTCAAAAAGTAACTATCATCTTTATCTTCCTTGCCCTGCTGAAAAAAAGGCTGTATCGGATCGCTTTGATGGTGTGAGGACTGTTCTGTACGTGGCAGAGTCCTCTTAGCAGGGCTGGAGATTCCTGTATCCCGTCTAAAATCGGCCTCTGCCAATCCCAATCCGTCTGCAATGCGAGGCAAGTAGTAGGCCTTAAGAGAATTGTCGGATAATTCGGCTAAAAAACTTTTGGCCCAAGCAATGATCTCCCGTGGTGCAAACTCGGTACGCAAAGTATTCATACAAAATTGCAACCCAGCCGGAGCGTCATTCATACATACTTCAAGCCCTTCCACGCCCTTCGTTTGCAGTAAACTGTCTACATCTTCTCCTTCGGGCATGAGAACGACTTTGCAGGCTACTCCTTGAAGCAATATCATTCGACTACTTTTCAATGCAGCCTTTCGTCCAGCTCCATCACCATCGAAAATAAGGTCAATTCGAGAACAGAATCCAGCAAGTTTTTTAACTTGTTCCGAAGTTAATGCCGTCCCAAGTACTCCACAGGAATCTGTATATCCAAACTGGTGAAGCGAAATGACATCCATATACCCCTCAGTCAAAATTGCACGCTTTGTTCTCGTCATGGTAGAGCGAGCTAAACTCAAACCATAAAGGTGGTCACCTTTTTTATAGATCGGAGTATCAGAACTATTGAGATACTTCGGTTCTCCATCTGTAATTATTCTGCCACCAAAAGCAATGACCTTGCCTGATAAATCTTGAATGGGAAAAATCAGTCGTCCCCTAAAGCGGTCATATATCTTCCCTTTGTCATTTTTAGATAATAGCCCACCTTCAACACCCTGCTCAGATGTCCATCCTTTTGACTGTATGTAATTATCTAAGCCATGCCAATCAGCTGGACTAAATCCTAAACAAAACTTCTCTATAATCTCTTGAGTTAGGCCTCGATTGCGGAGATATCGCCTTGCTATATCTCCTGTCGAAATGCTCAAATTTCGCTGAAAATATTTTTTTGATTCCTCATGCATATCGTAAAGCCTTTTTTTTCGTGCCTTACGTTCTGCAACATGGGGGTCATGAGGAACATGAGATAGTTCAATCCCAGCTTCCCCTGCAAGTTGTTCAAGCGACTGTCGAAAATCAAGCCCATTGATTCGCGAGTAAAAATCTATGACATCGCCAGAGGCCTGACAGCCAAAACAATAAAAGAAGCCTTCCTCATCATTCACAGACATCGAGGGCTTCGTTTCCTGATGGAATGGACATGCTCCCATCCACCGGCCTGAAACAGGCTTCAGGTCAACATAACGGCGAACTATATCCGCAATGCTGAGTTTGGCCTTTATAGCCTCCACAGCACTTCTATCCATAGCGCGCCTCCACGCCGACATGGGTCGGCTACTTGAGAATTACTTCGGTCATACCATCTCCGCCATGTTCTTCATTGGCAAGAGAAAAGCTTGCAACTGATGGATAATATTTTAAAAAACCATGAACTTCTCGACGTAATGCCCCTGTCCCTCGTCCATGTATAATCTCAATTTTACCAGCTCCTTTTTGAAGAGCATTATCCATGGCTCGTTCCAATTCAGCCAAAGCCATATCTGCCCTATTACCTCTCAAATCAACTTCAACGACGAGGTCCGATGAAATTTTTGAATTGTTTTTCAGAGGAGAACTGACTGATTTGTTTTTTCGAGCAGGTCCAAGGTGTTGGGCTTTGACCCACATCGCAACTCCACCAATATCAACTTTTGCCTGCTTCTTTTTTGCATTGACCTCAAGAACTGTTCCTGATTTATCCCATGCCAAATAAGCGACCTCTAACCCCGGTACTAGATCTTCAAAGCTGAATATTGTTGGTGGCTTTTGAGAAAGCGGTGACAATTCTTCTGCTTTTTCACGAACTCGCGCCAGTTGCTTCCGAGCTTCTTTATGTCCTAATTTATCTGCCTGCCACTTCTTGACAACATCTTGCGCCTGTCCTTGAATCTTATCAAGAAGTTGCCCGTGTTCTTTTTCAAATTGAGTTTGAAGTTGAGCCCGCTTTCGCTCCATCTTAGCTCGCTCTTTTTCAAGAGCAGTTAAAGCACCTTCTCTCTCCACGGCAATCTTATTCAGTTTATCCAGAACATGAGAAGTATCAGAGCCATCCAATAATAAATATTTTTCAGCTCGTTCCAAAATTGAAACAGGTAAACCATGCTCTCGAGCTACATCAAGAGCAATGGAAGCTCCCACCTGATCATAGGCGAGTTTATACAACGGTCGCTTTGTACTAGGGTCAAATAACACACTGGCAGCACGGACTGAGTCCATTGCCATCGCATAAGCTTTCAATGCAGGAAAATGTGTGGCAATAAGCGTTATCGCCTTCCGTTCCACGAGAGAATCAATAACGGCTTGAGCAAGGGCTGCGCCCTGAGTAGGGTCCGTTCCAGCACCAAACTCATCAAGAATAAAAAGAGTTTGAGGACCGACCTTATCCCAAACACGCTTGAGGTACTGGATTTGCGCCGTAAATGTCGAAACATTTTCTTCAAGTGATTGCTCATCACCCATAACGACAAAAATATCGGTCCACATAGGCAAGCGACTTCCTTCCGCTACCGGTACAGGAAGACCTGTCAGGGCCATTAAAGTAATAAGCCCCAAAGTTTTCAAGCAAACGGTCTTCCCCCCCGCATTTCCCCCGCTCACAATCAACGCGCTTTGGCCCTGGAGTAGTTCGATAGACAACGGTTGGACAGAATCATCTGCAAGCGCGATCAAAGGATGTCTTGCCTTGATCAACTTCGGCTCACCTTCTTCAGTCATTTCCAAAGTTCTTCCATCAATACGACTGGCAAGGGCGACTTTTGCCAGCAAAACATCAAGTTGCACAAGCCCTTTATAGGCTTCAAAAATATTATTTTTTTCTTGTCTGACAAGATCCGTAAGATATGCCAAAACACGGTACTCTTCTTCTCTCTCTTCTCTCTTGAGTTCCTGTAGCCGATTATTCGTTTCAACAAGAAAAACAGGCTCAAAATAACAAGTTTCACCTGTTTGTGAATAGTCGTGAATAATGCCCTGTGTTTTATTCTTGAAATTAACTTTCAAGGGAAGAACATATCTATCGGATGCAATGGTTATGAATTCATCCTGTAATGCCTGTCCCATATTCTCACGCAGGATAAACTCTTTCACCCTTTTGGTGCAGCGTTGGTGTATGGATCTGATTTCCTGCCTGACAGAAAGAAGGCCTGGAGAACTTTCATCCTTGATAGCCCCTTCCATATCCAGACATCGCCCTATTGCGGACATAGTCTTGACAGGCCATTCGTATCCAAAAAAAATACCCCAAAGGAATTCCCATCCTCTCTCTTCGTAAAAAGATAAAGATTCGCGAGAAGCTTTGACGAGATCAAGCGCTTGCTTCAAGGCAAAAAGTCCATCTTGATCCAAAACACCATTTTGTTTTTCAAGATAGTCAAAAAGCCCCTGAAGGTCAGGAAAGGGTTTTATGACAAAATCGGATTCGGCATTCCAGGCTGCGGCTTGCTCAAAAAGTGTGGTTGCCTGCCAAACCTGCTCTATTTCAGGATAAGGGCGCAGGTTAAGACAAGCCGACGCCCCTGCTTCAGAAACAGCAAAACTAGCCAGCGCTCCGAGAATTTTCGGAAACTCTAGGACCTGGTAGGTTCTGGACTCCATGTGAGTCATTGAGATTTTAGGAGTGTCAGGAAACAAGTTTGGACTTGACCAAGTTGCTGGCTTTTTTGCCATCAACTTGCCCTTTGTAAGCTGCGAGAACAGCTCCCATCACCTTGCCCATATCCCGAGCGTCAACAGCTCCGACCTCAACAATGAACTGATCAACTATCTCTGAGAGTTCATCATCTGAAAGCTGCCTCGGCATGTACTGCTCAAGAGCCGTCAACTCTTCGGCTTCAATTTTTGCAAGATCATCCCGGCCTGCGCTGGTATATTGCTCAAAAGAATCCTTACGTTGTTTTACCTGCTTAGTAATCAACTCAAGAACTTCATCATCGGACAAAGAATCACATTGAGCATCAACCAAACGATTTTTGATGGCCGTCTTGAGATGCCTCAAGACGGCCACTTTGACCGTAGCTTTGGCTTTGTAAGCCTCAATGTAGTCTTTGTCTATTTTCTTTGATAGACTCATTCTACATTCCACGCATTTTGCGCATTTTTTTGGCAAGCCTTTTTTTGGCGGCAGCTTTCTTTTTCTTCTTCTGCACACTTGGCTTTTCGTAATGTTGACGCTTCTTCAACTCGGAAAGAATTCCTGCTTTTTCAACCTGCTTCTTAAAACGTCGCAGAGAAATGTCGAAGTTATCACTGTCATCTAAGTAAACGCCGGGCAAAGTAAATCACCTCCTCGGTGAACTGCCCACTCAAATGGTGGGCTAGCGAAATAGGAGAAGTTAGATAAACTGACTGAAGAGAAAAAGCAACTCAAAAAAAACTTTTTTTCAAAGATAATGAAAAACTCTCTCTCATTAAGAGACTAAAAGAGAGCCTGCTTCCCATGGAGAGCAGGCTAAAAAAAAATAAAAGACACGCTTAATGTTGTGCTTTTTTCGAATCACACCAAGATTTAATTATGGTATAAGCTAAACCTGCTCCAAGAACTCCCAGAACAACATAAAGTACGCCAAAGAAAACAAAATGATCAGGCATCCACCATGGGAGATCCATAGGCAGGGAACTGTGTACTGTTTCACCGTGAATCATATCTCAACTCCTGATTACTTAACTGCATCCTTAAGGATTTTGCCAGGACGAAATTTAACAACCTTAGTAGCTTCGATCTTAATCTCAGCACCAGTCCGGGGGTTGCGGCCAACTCGAGCTTTCCGCTCGTCAACAATGAAAGTTCCAAACCCCGTCAATGTGAGTTTCCCCTCACTCACAAGTGTTCCCTCAACTGTCTCCAAAAAGGCATTCAATGCACGCTCGGCATGTGCTTTGGTCATATTGGCCTTCTCAGCAATTTTGTCTACCAACTCAGCCTTTGTCATCAGTCCATCCTCCTCAATAAGATTAACCTAAAGTATCGCGTGAAGTGCAAATAGATTCAAAGAAACATTCGTACACACTTCTTTTCCTAACAACTTTCCTCTTGGCCTTTAATTGAAGTTTCAATTTGTGTCTAGCCCGACGACCTAAAAAACAGAAAAAAACTACGCTATATGGACCTTTCGCGCTTATCTTTATTCCCAAAAGCCCTTGAAACCGATCTCTACGATTTTTTGATACACACGCATTGCGATAGCCCCAAGAATTGTTGGGGAGTGAGAGTCTCAGGTCGCGCTTCCGGTTTGACCTTTTCATTTTCAAACCACAGGTCAACCTCTTCCGACCAATGTTTTTTGAGAATTGTCGATAATTGCTTTCGCCGCTTCTGAAAAAGCATTTTTATTAACAACGAAAGATTCGTTGGATTTGCTGGCCACTGAGAACGTGGAAGTGGTGTAAAAGATACCACAGCAGAATCAACTTTTGGCCTTGGGCGGAAAACGGTTGGAGGAACCTTGAATAAATAGCGGGTGTTCGCAAAATTGTTCACCCATGCTGTAAGCCCTCCATATGCCTTATTCCCAGGAGTCGCAGTTAACCGAAGTGCGACTTCATGTTGAACCATAAAAACGGCGTGCTGAAGCGACGTGACTTGGCTCACTATATCCCAAATGAGCTTTGACCCGACATTGTATGGAAGATTACCAATTATTTTACAGGGTCCTAGGTGAGCTAAAGATTCCCAAGAATACTTAAGAGCATCTGTACGGACAACTTCAATGTCAGGATATTTCGATTCAAGCCTAGAGGCTAATTCGTCATCTAATTCCAGCACCATAAATTTTGTAGGATTGTTTGACTTAATGAATGAAGTTAACGCCCCTTGTCCTGGCCCTATTTCAATTATGAAGTCGCTCTTCTGCGGAGCGATGGCCTCGACGATCCTCCGACAAATATTCTGGTCTTGCAAAAAATTCTGTCCGAGACTTTTTTTAGCTCGATGTACATTGTTCGATTCAGTCATAAGATATTCTCCGTGAGGCAGACAACTAGCCGAAGACCATGCACTGTGCAACATCATTGACACGATATCTGGATAAACCGTATGAGACATCGGAATTCACCTACAGGAGGAATTAAATGAATTTAAGAGACTATGTGCGGGATATTCCAGATTATCCCAAAGAAGGAATCGTTTTTTTTGATATTGCACCAATTCTAAGCACTCCGGAAGCCTTTCGCTATGCAATCGACAGCCTTGCTGAGAAATTCAAGGACTCTGGAGCCACTAAAATAGTTGCAGCCGAAGCCCGAGGTTTTATCTTTGGTGCTCCACTTGCCTATAAAATGGGTATCGGCTTTGTCCCGGTCAGAAAACCCGGCAAGCTACCATATAAGAATAGATGTGTTACATACGATCTTGAATACGGAACAGACACTCTCTGTATACATGAAGATGCCATTGAGCCTGGTGAAAAGATACTTGTGATAGATGATCTCCTCGCTACGGGCGGGACTGCTGAGGGGATGCTCAAACTCGTAAAAGATGCCGGAGGTGATATCGTTGGATGCGGGTTCGTGATCCAACTTGGCTTTCTTGACGGAGACCGGATTCTCGAAGAGGCGGGACAGGAACACAGTTTCTTGATCGAAATTAATTAAAGGTAGTTGTATGACCCAAATAGGTATAATCGGTGGCAGTGGTTTGGATAACCCTGATATCCTCTCAGACGCGCAAGACCTCGATGTAACAACGCAATATGGCACTCCCTCTTCAATGCTAAAAAGTGGCAAAATAGAAGGCAAAGAGGTCGTGATTTTGGCAAGACACGGACGGGCACACACCGTACCTCCGACTTTTGTCAATTATCGTGCAAACATCAAAGCGCTTCAGGAAGTCGGCTGTGATATGATTCTAGCAACCACTGCGTGCGGTTCTTTGCGAGAAAAGATTGATCGAGGCCACCTTGTCATTCTCGATCAATTCATCGATTTTACACGCCGCAGGGATGTTTCTTTTTATGAGGAGTTCCCTTCCCATGGTGCCGTTCATACAGGAATGGCTGATCCTTTTGACGCCAAATTAAGGAAATTACTCACCCAAGGGTGCCAATCTCTTAATATTACACATCACACAAAAGGGACTGTTATCACAATTGAAGGGTCTCGATTTTCCACGCGTGCCGAATCCAAAATGTTTCGCCAATGGGGGGCAGATGTCATTAATATGAGTGTCGCTCCAGAATGTCTCCTGGCGAATGAAGCTGGCATTCCGTATGCTGCGGTAGCCATGAGCACAGATTATGACTGTTGGAAGGAAGATGAAGCCCCGGTAACCTGGGATGAGATCCTCAAAGTCTTTCAAGGCAATGTGGAAAAAGTTGTCGCACTTTTGCGTGAAACTATCAAAAATATCGACTAAACTTTGATGTCATGAGCCATTCCCATTCCTCTGAGATCGTACAATGCGACACCATTATTAAAGCCGATGAAATTGTTACACAGGATGAAACACGTCGTATTATTCAAGATGGTGGGATAGCTATCCTTAATGGCTACATCTGTGGTGTCGGTACTTTTGCAGAAATTGAAAGTTCCTTTTCTTCAACTCAGAAGCTTGATCTTTCCGGGAAAATAGTACTACCAGGCTTGATCAATGCTCACACGCACCTACCGATGACTCTCTTTAGAGGAATGGCTGATGACCTTCCTTTAATGGAGTGGCTTGAAAAACATATTTGGCCCGTCGAAAGACAGTTAACGCAGGAACTCTTGAAAGTCGGAGCGCAAGTCGGCTGTGCCGAATTGATTCGCACTGGCTGTACTGCATTCCTCAATGGATATTTTCATGAACAAGTTACTGGTGATATAGCTGAAAGTTCTGGTATACGGGCCGTATTGGGAGAAGGTTTTTTCAGCTTTCCTTCTCCTATGTTTGCCACGGCGAATGATTGCTGGGAACAAAACAGAAAGCTCAAGGAGTACTTTAACAATAGCGATCTCGTGAGAACTGCGGTGACTCCACATGCAGTTTTTACTGTTAAGCCTGATGAATTACAAGGGAGTTTTGAACTCGCTGAACAGCTTCAAATTCCATGGCAAATTCATCTTGCAGAATCTGCTGTCGAGACTAACCAATGTCTCAAAAGATACGGCTTACGACCTGTAAAATTGCTCGATACGTTGGGGCTTCTTTGTAAAAGAACAGTTCTTCATCATTGTGTGGATATTACTGATGCTGAAATAGAACTTTTAGCGGAAAATGATGTCTGTGTTGTTCATAATCCAGTCTCAAATTTGAAACTCTGCTCCGGGATTGCGCCGATACAAAAAATGCTTGATGTGGGAATAACCGTTGGATTGGGGACGGATGGAGCTTCCAGCAATAACCAGTTGAATCTTTTCCGCGAAATGGCTTTTGCCGCCCTTCTGGGAAAGATTAGACATAGAGATGCTTCTGCTATAGGAGCACAGACTGTATTGGACATGGCTACCCGTAACTCAGCAATCTGCCTTGGATGGCCAGAGCTTGGACAGATCGCAATAAACCATCCAGCAGATCTCGTCGCACTTGACATTTCAAGCCCCAATCTGTTGCCGATGTATAGTTCGGTTTCACACCTTGCATATGCAGCCACAGGGATGGAAGTATCGATGACGATGGTGGCTGGGAAAATTTTATATCGCGATGGCAATTTCACGACTATTTCTATAAAAGATTTGAATAACGAGGTGTTAGAAGCAAAAAAATGGATTTTAAGGATGATTGACACACAAAAAAAGTCTAAAAAAACTTGACAACACCCATGCTGGGTGCATATCGAATTCTGCTCTTGCACCAAAATAAGATTTCAATGCCTCCGGGCATTCATTAGCCGTATCATTTTTAGGAGGAAGGCATACTATGGCCAAGACAAAAGTTATTTCCCTGGAAGGCGCAGTCAAGACCGACGCTGGTTTGACTTACAAAGGCGTTGTGATGGAACCTATCGTTGAGAAATGTGAGGGCTGTGAACGCGTCGCAGCTGTCGAAGGTGACAATTACTGTCCCACCTACGCACAACCTGAACGTAAATGGGCACATGGCGTCTGCAACTTTGCAACCCACGTCCGTGCTGAAGTGGATAAGACTGGTAAAGTTAAAGTTAACCCGCTGAAAGCATCCAAACGCGCCGCACGCGGACGTTAGAAATCATTCTCTCAAATTAAAGGCGGGGCAAGTCCCCGCCTTTTTTTGTTTATATGAGGAATTTCATAAGGTACGCTGTACAGTACCAAACTTTGGGAGGAATCAATGGATATAATTTTCAGTACTCTTGATCAACAAGCTGAAGAGGTGGTGACACTTCAATCATCTCTTACGGCTTTGCCAGCTCTCGGACCTATTAACGGTGGCGATGGGGAAAAAGATAAAGCCGATTTTCTACTGACAAAACTCAAATCCATTGGAGTTCCCGAAATTCGTGAACTGAATACTCCTGCAAAGGATGTCTCTTGTGGATATCGCCCCAATATTGCAGGTATTATTCCAGGAAAAAACACAGAAAAAACGCTCTGGGTGATTTCCCATATTGACGTTGTTCCTCCAGGAGATGAATCCCTGTGGAACTCGAATCCTTATGAGCTAGTTCGCGATGGGGATATGATTTACGGAAGAGGTGTTGAAGATAATCAACAAGGCATTGTCTCCTCTCTCTTGGCAGCCCAAGCTCTGCTTGATCATAATGTTACGCCAGAGATCAACTTTGGTCTCTTGTTTGTTGCAGATGAGGAAACAGGGTCAGTCTATGGCTTGGATTATTTGGTAGAGCATCATGCCGAGCTGTTTAAAACGACTGATCTTTTTTTAGTGCCAGACTTTGGGGAACCTCAATCTGAAATGGTCGAAGTTGCCGAGAAATCAATGTTTTGGCTTAAAGTCGTTATTGATGGCAAGCAATGTCACGCCTCGACTCCGGATGAAGGGATAAACACCCTGGTCCCTGCTGCAGCTTTTATTCTCAAAATAAAGAAATTGGAAGAGATATTCAACGCTGAAGATCCAATATACAACCCACCAAGGTCCACTTTCCAGCCAACCATGAAAGAAGCCAATGTTACCAATGTCAACACCATTCCTGGACGGGACATTTTCTACATTGATTGCAGAGTCATGCCGGAATATGATCTTGACGATGTCTTAAATAAAATCAAGGAATTCGGGCAGGAAGTAGCGCAGGAATATGGAGTTACCATCTCCTATGAAGTCCCTATGCGTGAACAGGCCGCTCCGGCCACTCCTGTAGAAAGTGAAATTGTTCAAAAAGTCATAACCAGTGTCAAAAGGATATATAAAAACAATCCCCGCCCTGTTGGCGTTGGTGGTGGCACTGTAGCAGCCTTTTTACGCCGGAAAGGATTTCAGGCTGTAGTCTGGGCAACTCTCAATCATAACGCTCACCAGCCTAATGAATCAGCATCCATAAAAAGTACACTCGGAGATGCGAAAGTCATCGCTGACATTCTCATTTCTTAAGCTTTCTATAGCGAGTCAGGATACGAATGAAAGCCCCTTTTCCCAAGAAGTTTGATCTTATTGTTGTGGGTGCTGGGCACGCGGGCTGTGAAGCAGCTATGGCTGCTTCGCGACTTGGACTAGACACCCTCTTGCTAACAATTAATGCCGATCGGATTGGCCATCTTTCCTGCAATCCCGCCATAGGCGGGCTTGCAAAAGGTCATATGGTAAAGGAGATCGATGCGCTTGGTGGCATGATGGGCCTATGGGCCGATGCTGCGGGCATTCAGTTTCGTATCCTTAATACGCGAAAAGGTCCGGCAGTTCGCTCCAGTCGCGCTCAAATTGATCGTGCTGAGTATATGCGAGTCGTTCAACATTCTATTTTCAATCAAAAGAATCTATGGGTATTCCAAGATACGGCCAGTACTTTAATGACCGCAAAGGGGGAAGTCACAGGGGTTGTCACACGGTTGGGAGAAGAAATACACGCCCGGAGTGTTTTGCTGACAACCGGTACGTTTCTCAAAGGGCTGATCCATGTTGGTCTTGATAACTTTAGCGGTGGTCGCCTAGGAGATCCAGCTTCGCTGACTCTTTCCGATTCACTTCGAGATATTGGTTTACAATTGGGGCGACTCAAGACCGGTACAACCCCACGATTGCTTAAAGAGTCTATCGATTTCGACAAAATGGAGATTCAGCCCGGAGATACTCCGCCGACACCATTCAGCTTTCGTAATAAAACGGTCCCACTTCCACAGGTTCCCTGCTATTTGACCTATACCAATCCAGTCGCGCATGAAGTTATTCGCTCTGGCTTTGATCGCTCTCCAATGTTTACAGGTGTTATTGAAGGAATCGGAGCACGATACTGCCCCTCCATTGAAGATAAAGTCGCTCGCTTTCCGGAAAAAGACAGACATCAAGTCTTCATTGAACCAGAAGGGTTAAATCATCCGGAAATGTATCCAAGTGGTATTCCTACCAGCCTTCCCTTCGATATTCAGAAAAAAATGATATCGGCAATCGTGGGGCTGGAAAATGCGCAGATAGTTCGCCCCGGATATGCCATTGAATACGACTATGTTTATCCCACCCAACTCAAGCCAACTCTTGAGACAAAACACCTTTCAGGGTTGTATCTTGCCGGCCAGATTAATGGAACTTCTGGTTATGAAGAAGCAGCAGCACAAGGTTTATGGGCTTCTTTGAATATCGTAGCAAAACATCGCAGTGAGGCTCCCTTTTTACTCTCAAGAGATCAGGCTTACATGGCTGTCCTTGTTGACGACCTGGTCACAAAAGGCACCATGGAACCCTACAGAATGTTTACCTCAAGAGCTGAACATAGACTTTTGCTCAGAGAGGGGAATGCAGATGAGCGCCTGACCCCCATAGGCCGGCAAAGAGGATTGGTAAACACCCCTCAGTGGGATCGATATTCTGCTAAGAAAAAACAGATGTCCACAGTTCTTGAAGGATTACAATCTATCCGTATTACGCCAAATCTCCCCACACGAAAATTAATCGAAGAAATAGGCGCTGCTGTGCCGGGTAAAGCTGTGGAACTCGCAGCCCTCCTCCGTCAGCCCAATATGGCTATTGAAAAATTATATCCCTTTTTCCCTGAACTGGAGACAATCGAACAAGAGGTTCTGCAAGAAGCCGAGATTCAAACCCGATATGCCGGCTACCTTGTTAAACAGAAGGAACTCGTTGCCAAGTTTATAACTTTTGATAAAATTTCTCTTCCTGATAATATCGATTATTCCACAATTACAGGGTTAACAACTGAAGTTCGTGAAAAGTTGACACACGTGCGCCCAATGACACTCGGACAAGCCAGTCGAATTTCCGGAGTGACTCCTGCTGCCATATCCTGCCTGGAAATTCATTTGAAAAAACTTGGTTTGCTGTAACAAAACCGCCAGGTTTCTCTGTTGACACATGCTGTTCCACAGACTAAATATTTTTCATACAGTGTCTTTTGTATCGAATATACAGATGAAACGAATTGAGTAACATATATCAAGGAGTCTGGTCTTGGACGATGGGTCTGACAGTCGATTTACCAACATTTTTAAAAAATTATTTGGCTCGAACGGACAACAGTTGGAAGAACATATCCTGGAAGCCAAAGCTGAAGGAGAAATTGAAGGCGACGAAGTTTCAATGCTCCTCAATGTCTTGGGATTCGACGAAAAACAAGTTACAGAAATCATGGTTCCAAGAACAGACATGGCCTGCGCTGAAAAGAATAGTACAGTTCAGGACATTGCTGACATCATAGTTACCCAAGGTGCTCACTCCAGAATTCCGATTTACAAGGACACCCGAGATCATATTGTCGGAATCGTCCATGCTAAAGACCTCCTCGTCCCACTCCTTGAAGGCAAACAAAATATGCCTGTTACAGAGTTGATGCGACAGGCTCTCTATATCCCTGAAGAAAGCAATCTCGATGAAGTTTTATCATCTTTCAAAAGGGAAAAGCTTCATATGGCAATTGTCCAGGATGAATACGGTGGGACTTCTGGCATGGTGACAATGGAGGATGTTCTTGAGGAAATTGTCGGTGAAATAGCTGACGAATACGACCAGGAACGCCCTGAAGAAATTGAAGAGATATCTAAGGGGACGTATATCGTCTCAGGCCGTGTTCCTCTGGATGAAGTCTGTGAGAAGTGTGAGTTACACCTCGAAAGTGAGGACGTGGATTCTATAGGTGGCTTTCTTGCTGCAATGGCTGGAAGAATCCCGAATGAAGGTGAGTTCTTTACCATCGAAGGAAAACGTTTTACCGTTCTAGAAGCTGACGACAGACAAGTCTGGTCAATACGAATTGCACCTCTGGAGGAAAGCTAGGTGTTTCTCCTAGTTTTCCTTTCAGCCTTAGGTGCTTGGATAGGATTTGACAATCCACTCTTTCATTTTCCTTTAGCCATCTTGCTCTTTCCGCTTGGGCTTGCCGGTATCGGTTTACGCGCCACAAGTTGGAAAAGTGCGCTGAAATTTTCCTGGATGGCTGGCTTGTTGGCTTGCATTGGTTGTTTTTACTGGATGGTCATCCCTGTACAATCCTACGGTGGACTTCCATGGTATTTAGCTCTTCCGTGCCCAATATTGCTCGCAGCCTTTCTCGCACTCTATTACAGTCTCTTTTCTCTTCTTATCTATCACGCAAGTAGGCGGGCAGATGGGTTAACCGTATGTATCACTGCCGGCCTGTCGTGGGCTTCCATGGAAATGCTTATGGGCAGCATGTTTTCAGGATTTCCCTGGATGAATATTGCTTCAGCTTTTGCATCATGGCCCATAGCTATTCAAGGAGCGTCAATCCTCGGAGCGTATGGGCTCTCAGGACTCTTGGCAATACTCAGTGTTGCCATGCTATTCTCTCGGACCGATAGCAGCACAATAATACTCGCCATAGGAATCTCAGCCATTATCCTCCTTTTCGGTTTTTTCAGACTGCAAACTTTCTCACAGGATGATCCTTCCTATACGCTATCCATAGTACAGGGAAATGTTGACCAGGGGCAGAAATGGGACCCTAAATTTCAAGCAGAAACTGTTCAAAAATACATAAAATTAAGTACAGATGTTGTTCAAAAACTTTCTCCTCAAATAGTAGTCTGGCCAGAAACTGCAATGCCTTTTTATTTGCAGGATGCTTCTCCGTATCAAACTGCTCTTGAAAAGCTTGCCCAAACGACCAAAACCAACTTTATAATAGGTTCCCCAGCCTATCGCGTCATTGATCTGAAGACGCGAAAATACGTTCTCCTCAACCGAGCCTGGCTTATGGATGATATGGGACTCATGATGCAATCATACGACAAGGAGCACCTTGTCCCCTTTGGGGAGTACATGCCCTTCGCTAATATTCTCCCCTTTGATCAACTTGTTCAGGCTGCAGGCAATTTTGTTCCCGGCACTCAAAATAAACCGATCATAGTTGATGGCGTTGCTCTTGGGATGCTCATTTGTTATGAAGCAATATTCACAGAGTTGGCACAGCATCAAGTTGAACAAGGTGCGACAGTACTGCTCAATATAAGTAATGATGCATGGTTTGGAAACACGTCCGCTCCCAAGCAACACTTTGACCTCTCCATCATGAGAGCGGTTGAACAAGGACGCTGGCTGGTGCGAAGTACCAATAATGGGATTTCAGCTTTTATTGATCCACTGGGACGAATATGCTCAAAAAGCAAACAATTTCAAACCCAATCTTTGACTCAAACAGTCACCCCTTTGACGAAAAACACTGTCTATCATAACAATTTTTCACAAATTTCTTTTGGCATTTATACCTTGACGACACTAGTCTGTTTATGGCTCTTCATTGGAGTCAGAAAAAAAGATATTATCAGGAATTAAATTTAGAATGACCGAATACGCAGAACTCAAGGCCCTTTCAGCAGAACTCGTTAATAAATTTTCCTCCCTTTGGGGGCGACTTTGACTACGCTGAAACAGTGTCGCGACTCGATGAGATCGAGAAGGAACTCTCAAAACCTGGCGCTTGGGATAAGCCAGAGAATCTTACACCATTTCTAAAAGAGAAAAGCCAACTCTCTGCTAAACAAAACATGTATGATGATTTGGCAGAGGCAAAGGAAGATCTAGATGCTTGGCTGGAATTGGCGCATGAGGATCCGGACGAAGAAGCGTTAGATGCTTTGGAAGCTCAAGTCGATCTTTTTAAAACTCGACTGGCGAGTACTGAAATGGCAACAATGTTCGCTTTTGAACATGACAAGACAAATGCCATCCTAGAGATTCATCCTGGCGCTGGTGGTGTCGAATCACAAGATTGGGCAGAGATGCTCCTGCGGATGTATACTCGCTATGCTGAACGCAAAGGATTCAAGACCACACAACTTGATTTTCAACCTGGCGATGAAGCTGGGATCAAAAGTGTTACACTCCAAATTGAAGGCTTATATGCTTATGGTCTCTTGAAAGGAGAGGCAGGGGTACACCGCCTCATCAGAATCTCACCATTTGATTCTTCCGGCAGGAGACACACTTCTTTTGCATCGGTTGATGTTTATCCTGATATGGACGACGATATCGAGATTGAAGTCAAAGATGAGGATTTAAGGATTGATACCTTCAGATCAAGCGGACCTGGAGGACAAAGTGTTAATAAAACCAGCTCGGCTGTTCGCATAACTCACCTTCCGACAGGTATCGTTGCGCAATGCCAAAATGAAAAATCGCAGCACAGAAATAAAGCAACAGCTTTACGCTTGGTCAAAGCTCGCCTCTACGAACTCGAATTAAAGAAAATCGAGGATAGTCGCAGGCAAGAATATGAGTCAAAGGAATCCATCGCTTGGGGAAGCCAGATACGAACCTATACATTACAGCCGTATCGACTGGTCAAAGACCATCGATCCAATAGTGAAATAGGGAATGTTGATGCTTTTCTTGACGGAGATTTGGACGAAATGATCAGAAACCACCTACTCTATCTTCATGCACACGGAAAATCATAACCAATTCCCCGAGGATGAGCTTGCGACAGAACTCGCGGCGCTCCAAGATGAACTTGGCGAGAAACTTGTCCCCAACCTGTACGAAAAGCCTGCTGAAGCAATCTGGATATTCAGATTATTTCAAGGAATTTCAACAGAAGAATGGCAAGAACTTGCTGTAAAACACGATTTTTCACAATGGCTTACATTGCCGATTAATGGCGATGCTTTTCCTTGTCTGAAACAATTTCAGACGACTTTGGAAAAGCTTGCCTATCAAACCGATCATGATGCATTAACAGGCCTCGCAAACAGACGAGCCTTTAATCGCACTTTTGATATAGAGATGGAGCGTTCCAAGCGTTCTAAAACTCCCCTCTCGCTCGCTATTTTTGATTTGGATAATTTCAAATCCATTAATGATACATACGGGCATCCCAAGGGAGACGAAGTACTCGTGACTTTTTCCAAAATGCTTCAGGAAAGTACTCGCCGATATGATCTCGCTGCCCGTTATGGAGGCGAAGAATTTGCATTAATTATGGCTGGTTCAGGTATAGTTAAAGCACAGCGCTTATTGACACGGCTACTGCAAGAGTTCAAAAAAATCCAATTTACCCCTTCTGGAGGAGGTCCTCAATTTAATGTGACCTGCTCTGTAGGACTTACATGCTACAAAGGGGCTATGGATATTCTGCCGGAGGAAATTCTCAAGTTGGCAGATGAAGCCCTTTACTTTGCCAAAACATCCGGAAAAGACCAGGTCAAGGTATCGAAACTCGATTTCGTAGATAATGTCCCTAATGATACGCTTGTCCAAGCAAACGAAAAGCAATTCCTCTTTGGTGGAAAATAACGGAGACAGGACATGAATACAAATAATACTCTGAGTCTTGCCATAATGAGCGGAAAAGGCGGAGTTGGCAAAACTAATATTGTCCTTAACCTTGGATATGCACTCTACCAAGCGCACATGAAAGCACTCCTCATGGACTGTGACTTGGGCTTGGCTAACTTAGACGTTCTCCTTGGAATCTCCCCGGAACGCACGCTACATGACTTGTTACAAACAGGCGTGGATGCCAGAGATGTCATTGTTCCAATAGAAAATGGTTTTGACATGCTCCCTGCCACAAGCGGAGTACCCGAGTTAGTAGAAATGGATGAGGATATGCAGGACATTCTCTTTAAAAAACTAATTTCTCTAGCAAATACGTACGATTACCTCATGCTTGACCTTGGTGCTGGTATCAGTCATACGGTCCTCTCATTTGCAGCACTGACTCAACTTCGAATAGTCGTTGTGACGCCTGAACCAACATCATTGACAGATAGCTATGCAATGATCAAAGTTCTAGTCACCCAACATCAAGTTAAAGATTTTCTTGTAATAGTTAACCAAGCTCTTTCTCAATCCGAAGCAAAAACAACTTTTGAAAGGCTGGCTGCTGCATGCAAAAATTTCTTGAACATTGACTTGAGAAACCTCGGATTTATTCATCAAGACTCAGTTCTCGTGGAATCCGTACGCCATCAAACCCCACTGATGAAATATTCGCCTGAGGCAAAAGCAAGCAAGGATATCAGGGCCTTAGCTAAAAAAATAATGCATTATCGTGAAGATAACAAGCAACGAATAGCAGAGCGTCCCATATTAAAAGATTTCCCTTCCTTATGAAATAGCAAATAAGGGGTTGACGAAAAGAGCCATTTTTCGGCATAGTTAGTAAGAATTTTAGTAAGATTCATTTTTATTTACCTAGGCTCCACACTAGAGCTTGTACCCACTCAATGATTCAGGGGGAAACCATGAACAAGAGCGAATTGATCAAGGCTCTGTCCGAACAGAAAAAAATGCATGTAGACGAAGCGACTAAAATTGTAGGAGCTTTCGTTGATTCAGTGAAAGAAGCTTTACTTCGAGGAGATCGTGTCGAAATCCGAGGATTTGGAAGCTTCAAAATCAAAGAATATGAAGGCTATACCGGACGCAATCCAAAAACCGGAAGCGTTGTCCAGGTCCGTCCTAAAAAACTGCCCTTCTTCCGTCCGGGAAAAGAGTTGAAAGAATTTATCAACGACTAGAATGCGTTGGCTCTCATATTGGCTGCTCGTTGCGGCATTATTTGTTGTCTCTGGCCCTGCGCACGCGAAACAACCAGTTTTAACTATTCTCTACTCGGCAAATACGTATGGCACAACACGGCCATGCCCCTCTTGAGGAGGTAAAACCCTTGGTGGTATAGCTCGGCGAGCTACGTATTTTTTGGATGTCAAGAAAGCGCAAACTTCATGTATTCTTGTCTCAGGTGGATGGGAATTTATGTCGCCAAGTGGGGAAAAGCCTCCTTTGCAACAACTTGCCATTCTTACCAAAGCATTCGATTTAATGAAGTACGATGTTGCTCTTCTCGCACAGCAAGAAGAGGAATTATTTGATTCGACAGTTTTAGATACAACGCGAAAATCCGCTCTCAAGGCTCCTGTCTCAACTATGACCATGAGTAATGGTATGAGAATTGTCTTTTTGAGATTGCCTCCATTGCCCCCAGGACAAGATCAGCCTTCCCAAAAGATAATAGATAGCATTACAGGCCTTATAAAAACGGAACGCACTCAAGCAAAACTCATTGTCGCCCTTTCTGACTGGGGATGGATCGGTGAACGAGAATACTTGGCCGCTAGCCCCGAATTAGTGCCGGATTTACTTATGGGAAGTGGTCTTGGTTCTGGTGTCAATGGACGTGTGGAGGCTGATGGACGATGCATATGGGTACGCCCCTACGACAAGGGACGAACGATCAATGAAATACAGATTTTTTCTTGGCCACGTCAAAATGAACTGAATAAATGGACGCAAACAGAACATTTCAGATCAATATCAATAGGCCTGAATGATCAATATAAAGATAACCCCGCTGTAGATGAAGTCCTGCGATAAAAAGCAAGCTAGGGTTAAATTTTCAAACCGTATATACTTTTCAGGAGGGAACGACCATGGAACTTCGAGGAGCTTTTACAGCCCTTTCGACTCCCTTTAAAAATGGCGAGATTGATGAACCTGCGTATCGAGAATTCATAGAGTGGCAAATAGAACAAGGTATTGATGGCTTGGTTCCATGTGGGACGACAGGAGAAGCCGCCACCATGACCCATGCTGAACAAGGTAAATTGATATCTATCTGTGTAGACCAAGTAAAAGGTCGTGTGCCGGTTATAGCAGGTGCCGGGTCAAACAGTACAAAAGAAGCAATTGAACTTACCCTCTTGGCAAAGGCTGCAGGAGCCGACGCGACACTTCAAATTACTCCTTACTATAACAAACCAACCCCTGAAGGGCTTGTGGAGCACTTCAAGGCAATTGCGTCTGCAGCTCCTTTTCCTATGGTCATCTACAATGTGCCTGGAAGAACGGGACTCAACCTGCTCCCTGCCACACTCAAAAAGATAATAGATCAAGTTCCTGAAGCCATAGCCGTAAAAGAGGCCACTGGTGATATGAACCAGGCCGCACAAGTTATTGAAAAATGTGGAAAAGAATTTCAGCTTTTATCCGGCGACGATTTTACGGTCTTACCATTATTGGCCGTTGGAGGCTGCGGAGTTATTTCCGTCATATCGAACATAATGCCTAAGATGATGAGTGATATGTGCCATGCTTTTTTTGCTAAAGATTTTGGTAAAGCATTGGAGTGCAGTTTGAAAATGGCTCCGGTAAATAGGGCTATGTTCATGGAAACGAACCCCATTCCAGTCAAGACATCTCTTAATATGATGGAACTTTTCCCAGCTGCTGAATTTCGATTGCCTATTTTACCACTGCAGGAAAAAAACAGACCTAAATTGGAACAAGTTCTTAAAAAAGCCAAAGTTATCTAGTTTTCTCTACAGATTAAAGATCGTCCAAAACTCACTTCCGTTTAAACTGAAGTGAGTTTTTTGCATTTAAATTCTTGATGTTAGATCCTCTCAATACAAAAATGCCCGGCGTGGACTATCCACACCGGGCGTACTTTGCGCTTCAATCAGTAGGTCGTTTACTAGGCTTCGAAAGCCTTGATGAAGTTAGGTGCAACCTGCTTCTTACGGCTCATCACCCCTTCAAGGTAAACAGAAGTCCCATTGGGGGCAATGCCAAAAGCCTTCTCGACAACGGCAGCATCATCAGATGCAATAAGCATCTCAGAGCCTTCTTTCATAATGTCAGTCAACAGCAAGAAAACTGAATGACGTCCATCAGCTTTCACCTTCTCAATCTCAGCCTGAAGGGCCTCTTTGTGTGCATCCAGCATGGACAGATCAACAACTTCCAACTGACCAATACCAACTTTATTTCCGGACATATCAAAGTCTTTGTAATCACGGAAGACCAGCTCTTCAGGAGAAGCACCATCAACCGCTGATTTGACTTTAAACATTTCCATGCCCAAAGCCATAACATCATCAACACCAGCAATCTTTGCCAAAGCTTCAACTGCGGCTTTGTCCTGATCAGTGCAAGTCACAGATTTGAACATGACAGTGTCACTCAAGATTGCACACAGAAGAATCCCAGCAACATTAGCCGGAATTTCAATATTATAAAAATCATACATGGATTTGATGACAGTTCCAGTACAGCCGACAGGCCAAACCCACATCTCGAGAGGATTCGAAGTCGTGACATCACCCAGTTTGTGATGATCAACTACAGCAATCAGTTCAGCTTTATCAAGATTATCAATAGTTTGAGAAATATCAGTGTGATCAACCAGAATAATCTGCTGATCTGTCGCATCGGTTACGATTTCAGGTGCAGCAAGACCAAACTTTTCGAGCACAAAAGCTGTCTCAGGGGCGATTTCCCCTTGGGAGATAGCCTTGGCCTCCTGGCCACGCTTAGAGAAAAGATCGGCGACAGCAATCGCAGAAGCAATAGTATCGGTGTCCGGGTTCTTGTGTCCAACAACCAAAATAGCCATATCTAAAATCCTCCTAATTAAATTAATCCTGTGATCAGGAATATTCGCCTTGAAATAGAATGTGCCAAATATCACAAACTGTGCAAGGTGCCAAGCTAAAAACGTCCATAAAGTACGAAAAGGGTAATTAAAATGACCCCGGTAGTTAAAACAGCATAGGCTCTTTTCAAACGAAGAGCCATAAGCCCCCCCATGCTGGCAGCGATCCATAAATGCGGCCAGGTTATATCTATAGACGTGAGAAATGCTGGATAAAGAGTAAAAACAGTCTTGAATGTGAATTTTAGAACAAGTATCGCACAAAAAAACGCTCCCCAAGAAAGGAGCAAAGAACGGAGCACTGAACGCAAAATGAGTCTCGCTGGAAGATCCTTTGTATTTGGCTTTCGAGCCCAATGAAGCAAGCTGTTATAACTTCCTCGTTCTTGTTCTCTAAACCATGCTTCAACACGCGTTCCAAGCAGAGCTAAGGGCATACTGGCAAAAAGAACACCCATTATTTTTGCGGGGTGTGTCAGGCCAAAAAAAGTAGAGAGAGAGAGAGCTGAAAAAGTCGCGGCGGTCAAATGTGGCGGAATAAATGTGCCTACGGGAATGAGATCAAGCCAGAAGAGTTCAAAAAAAATGGCAATATTAAAACTATTGACATAATTCCCGGTCAAGCAGCCCCAAAAAAGCCCTATAACCAAAGGACGTTCTAGAAGACCAACATTGAGCGAGACCCTAAAAAGAGAAAAGAAGGCAAAAAAAAAGCGACTTGTGCAAACCAAAGGTAAGAATTGCTCTCGATCATGGCTAAAACCTCACCTGCACAGGATCGTTGGGGACACAACGAAAATCAAGAATGACTCCCCTTTTTGAAAGTTGTTTCAAACAACTTTCATCAGCATCGGAAAGCGCTACGCTTGGGGATATCTGTTTTTTCCCAGGGCTATAATGAACATTTCCAATATTAAGACTAGTATAGTCAAACCCAAAATCAAACGCTCTTTTGGCGTCTGAACAATTGGAAAAAAGAACAAGTATTGAAGAGATATTCCCCGCCTCAAGCATCCCTATCTCTTGAGCAAGATCCTCAATACTGATGAAAAGGCTTGAGACTGTTTGGGGTATAGCCAAGGACATGATTTCCTGTTGCAATGTATCACCAGCCAGTTCATCATTTGCAACAATGACTACCTTTGCCCCTGTATAAGGAAGCCAAGTCTCAATGATTTGGCCGTGAATAAGTCTATTATCAATGCGAACAAGTGTCACGGCCAACCTATTTCTTTGTTTTCTTCCGCAGCATGGCTCCTGCGACTTTTATGCCTTGTATTCCTGCAGCCTTAGCTTTTTCTGCAACAGCATCTATTTCCATCTTTCGAGACTGCAACGTTGCAACAAGCATGGGCAAATTAACACCAGTAATAACTTCGAGATTCTCTGATTTCATGAGTGAAAGACTCATGGTTGTTGGAGACCCGCCAAAAAGATCTGTGAGTGCCACAACTCCTTTTCCTGTTTCAACAGATCGGATAGCTCTCCGGATTGAGTCCATTGTTTCATCAACCCCTAAATTCACGTCAACTCCAACAGCCTGGCAATTCATTTGGGGGCCTAAAACAGTTATCGCAGCTTCAAGGAGCGTCTTACCAAACACTCCATGCGTGACAAGCACCACTCCGACTTCTGAAGTTCTCTTATTTCCAGATGTAGCAATCATTTTTATCCCAGTTCCATGTGTCTATGTTCAATAGTCACTGCATATCCCTTTTTTTTCAAGGTCGCCAGCAATGACTCTGCCACGGAAACCGACCGATGCCGCCCTCCTGTGCAACCAAGAGAGAGCGTAATTCTATATCGTCCTTCATCGGCATAGAGAGGGAGCATGTATGTTACAAAATCTTGAAATTTACTATTGAAATCGCTCCCGACTTGACTCTCAAGTACATAACTTTGAATAGACTTATCCAGCCCGGAAAGTGGTTTTAAGTTTTTATCGAAATATGGATTAGGCAAAAAACGCAAATCAAAAACGAAATCAGCTTCAGTGGGAACGCCATACTTAAAACCGAAAGAGATGATGTGAACACGCATACCCCGGCCAAGCTCTTCAATAGCTGTCCACTTTGTCTGCAAAACTCTTCTCAAATCATGCACAGAGTAGTCAGTTGTATCCAAAACGAGATCAGCTTTGCTTCGAATAGGTTCAAGAAGACTTCGTTCTTTCTCCAAAGCTTTATCAAGGCCAAGGGATTGACTTTCCAAAGGGTGGAGCCGTCTGGTAGTGGCATATCGTCGAACAAGTTCCGGCTGTTTTGCCTCCAAGAAAAGAACTTGAGGAACAATTCCCATTGCAGCCAACTCTTTGAGCGCATGATTCCAACCATCATTGAACTCAAGTTGCCGCATATCCATCCCAAGAGCCAACCCTCGGTATTTTGAATCCTGCTTTAAAATTAATTCAGCAATTTTAGCAGACATACTCGAAGGAAGCCCATCAATACAGAAAAAACCCAAATCTTCGAAGACCTTGAGTGCTGTACTTTTGCCGGAACCAGAAATACCTGTAACGACAACAACGGGAAAAGAATTGTGGGAAATCAAGAAATCATCCTAAAAGACCTTAAACATCTTGGAGAAGTTGCCATAACTCATCATGAGATTCAGTCTCAATAAAACGTTTTCGAAAAGCCTCATCCTTAAGAATGCGTGAGATTTGGGCCAATATACGAAGGTGCATACCAGCACTATTCTCAGGTGCAAGAACAAGGAAAAAGATTGAGCATGGCTTATGATCAAGGGCTTCAAATTCGACCCCTTGGAGACTTCGTCCCACAGCGATAACAACCTTCTCGATATTTTCAAGTTTGCCGTGAGGAATGGCTATCCCGTCACCAATGCCGGTTGTTCCCAGGCTCTCACGTTCAAGAAGGACACGAACCGCTTGGTCCGTGTCCATCTCAGGATATGCTTCGCCAATAGGGGCGAGAAGTTCTGTCAAAGCCTCAGATTTTGTATCAGAGGCGAGATTGAAAAGAACGAAATTCTTTTCTAAATAATCACCGAGTTTCATAATTTAATTACCAGGGTCGATTAATCCGTAATCGCCATTCTTTCGCTTATAAATTACATTAACATCCTCAGTTTCCGCATTCAGAAAAACGAGGAATTCATTATCAAACGTGTTTAATTGCTCCGCAGCCTCATCTATTGACATTGGCTTTGCTTCGTAACTATCAGTGCCAACAATTGTAGGTATATGTTCTCCTGTCACATCGTCATATGAAAAGAAGTTCATTTGAACCTTATTGCCACGAGCCTGCTTGCTTCTATTCTTGACCTTTTCACGCATTCTACGCAGTTGAGCCTCAAGCTTATCCAAAACCATGTCAATGGTAGAATACATATCTTCTGAATCTTCATATGCAGAGATATGAATGTTGTCAGCATTCAAAATAACATCAGCCTTGTGCCGAAACTTTTCTACTAAAAGATTGACTTGGAGATCTGCTTCGGAGTCGGGAACGAACTTACCTATCTTTTCAAATCTCTTTTGTGCATAACCCTTCAAATGGTCAGACGGCTCAAAATTCTTGAAAGTGAAGCTTATGTTCATACACTACCTCCTGTTCAAAAGGTGAAAGAAACTGAACTTAGAAATATTGTTTACGCTTTGAAGAAGATGCAATTCCCATTGCTGAACGGTACTTGGCAACAGTACGTCGAGCTATATTAACATCAAGCTCATCCTTAAGAATTTCACCAATTTTTTCATCACTTAACGGTCTTTTAGTATCTTCGTTCGCTATCATTTTTTTGATGAGTGCCTTAACACTTTCTGAACCGACTTGCGAACCATCATTCAAATCCAATGCGCTGTTGAAGAAAAATTTCAACTCAAAGATACCATGAGGAGTCGAAACATATTTACTTGTGGTAATCCGACTCACGGTGGATTCATGCATTTCGATATCTTCAGCAACTTCCTTAAGAATTAAAGGCCTGAGTTTTGTAACTCCTTCTTCAAAAAAACCTCTTTGAAATCGTACGATGCTGTCGACTACTTTATACAACGTTCTCTGCCTCTGGTACAGACTTTTCATCAACCACGCGGCAGAACGCATCTTTTCCTGAAAATAATCTTTTTCCTTATCCGCAACATCCCGCATAGTGTCCATGTAAAATGAATTCATCTGCAATCGAGGCATCCCATCCTCATTAAGGATAATCACAAATTCATCACCGTACTTGTATACAAAGACATCAGGACTTACATAGTGAGGTTCTGTACTGGAAAAATTGGTCCCAGGCATAGGATCCAACGTCTGCATTAAATCAAGATAACTCTTGAGGTCTTCCATGGAAATTTTAAATTTCCTAGCTAAGGGCTTATAACGGTTTTTTTCGAGATCTTCCAGATGGTCCTTAACCAAGGAGAACAGAATAGGATCATCAAGCCCTAAAACATCCATTTGCACGAGAAGACATTCTTGTGGCGTTCGAGCAGCCACACCAACAGGGTCCAACCGCTGGAGTCGCAAAATCACAGCTTCAATTTCTTCATCCGAAGCATCGACCATGCTCATAATTTCTTCATTAGTGGCCTGAAGATAGCCATTATGGTCAAGATTACCGATAATGATTTCACCGATAGCAATTTCTGATTCTGAGAAATTAGACAATCTCATTTGCCAGCTCATATGCCCATCCAGTGAGGGTTTTGAGGCAAGCCGAGCCTCAAAAGAAAGTCCTTCTTCAGGTACCTCGGAATCACGTGCCGACGCCTGCTTAGAAGTACTTGAGAATTCTCCCAAATAATTTTCCCAATCAGCTGTCCGCACAAGCTCTTCTTCTGCTTGAGATTCAGTTAACTCCTCTTTCTCTCGGATTTCTGTCTCAATTTCTGTTTCTTCCAGAAAAGGGTTTTCCAGAAGTTCCTGTTGAACAGTTTCCAAAAGCTCAAGGCGAGAAAGTTGCAACAGCTTTATGGCCTGCTGCAACTGGGGAGTCATGACCAGTTGCTGAGAAAGCTTGAGTTGTTGTCTGAGTTCAAGTCCCATATTATGAAGCCTTAAAGACTAAACAAGATCTATATTTCAAGTTATATTCTTCTACATTAATAGTTTTTTTACTACATCTCGCTGCTACTATGCCACAGCGAAAATCTGTAAGCAAGCCATTCCTTGAGTAATATATTGTAACTATTGGATTAATGAGAAAGAGAAAATGATATGAAAGAAGTGTACCAATGTTTACGGTATGTGTAAATCATCAATGAGTTGAAAGGCACAAAAAAAAGAAATCAAAGACGAAAATCCTCACCGAGATAGATTTGACGAGCTCGACTGTCTTGCACGATAATATCTGGAGTCCCTTCGAGAATAACAGTCCCCTCGTAGACAAGATATGCTCTATCACAAATATTCAATGTTTCTCTAACATTATGATCAGAAATAAGAATCCCTATCCCCATGCTTTTCAGAACGGAAATGATATCCTGAATATCAATAACAGCAATAGGGTCAACACCGGCAAAAGGCTCATCCAACAAAATAAATTTCGGATCCATTATGAGCGCTCTTGCAATTTCCAAGCGACGTCTTTCCCCTCCTGAAAGAAACATGGCTGCTTGATCCGCAAGTTTGCTGATAGTGAACATCTCCATCAACTCTTCAGCTCTTTTTTTCTGAGCCTTGGAACTCAAAGACGTCTGTTCAAGTATTATTTCGAGATTCTGACGAACTGATAGTTTTTTAAAAATAGAATTTTCCTGAGGAAGATAACTCACCCCAAGCCGAGCCCGCTCATGCAAAGGTTTATTCGTCAGAGCTTTCCCCGACAAAGAAACCTGCCCAGTATTTGGCTTAACAATCCCAACAAGCATATAAAAAGTAGTTGTTTTACCTGCACCATTTGGCCCAAGCAATCCAACGACTTCTTGTGGATTCAGTTCCAGATTTATGCCGTGTACAACTTCCTTTTGGCCGTACCTTTTGGACAGATTTGTTGCTATCAAACCATCAGACATTATTGCACCTTGACACTGTCAGGGGTCATAAAAACAGCCTGTACTCTCTTGCCATTTCCACCAACAACCTCACTTCGATTTTCCTTGGCGTAAAAATTAATGACGTCACCTGTTAAACTGTTAGGACCATCCTGTAATTGAGGATTATCTTCCATCCGAAGCACTTGACGACTGACAAAATAAATCAACTTGCCACATGATCCTCGTGAACGCCCTTTTTGGGCTTTCACACTCCCTTCTGCTACGATTTTATCAATACTGTCAGCCGAAAATTTTTTATCAGAGCTCGAAGCAAGGTATGCAGACAATTTATGGGCCCAAAGAGTTAAATCACCATGTTCAGCAACGACATTTCCAACAAAAGAAACCATCTTCCCACTCTCATCATAAATCATGCGTTCTGAAGATATCTTGATAGGAACTCTTCCCGGAGTGACACCAAATGCACTTGGTGAAAAAGGAGCTTCTGCTTGAACGTCGGCCTTGACTTCACCTTCCCCACTGGGAGGTAAAGGTATTGAAGAAACTACGATATCTTTCTCATTTTCCTGCTTCATCTGGGCCGGTGCCAAAAAACGCATATGAGAATATCCAAGAGCATCCTTCTCGTCATGTGCGGTGGCATTGAGGTCGAAGACGGCCCCCCAATTCCCTTCAACAAAATCAACTTTGACTTTCTGTCCTTTTAACAAGGTGACTCTGTGTTTACTCTGAGCAGTTCTCTTGGCTCGAACATTCAAATTCTGAGTGGCTTCACGGATTTCCCCCCACCCATCGGCGTAAACCGAAGATGCAGCAACCATGATGCAGACACAAAAAATTATGGAGAGGGAAATACGTTTCATAGAAAACACACCATATCTCTATTTATTAAGGGACATACCACTATATTTTTGGGGAGAGAATAAGGCCTCGACCCCGCCAGCTGCGATGAGTTCGCGACTAATCAGATCAATTTCAACGGCTGCACCAGTCAATGTCATATCAGGTCTACGAACAATGACGCCACCTTTAAGGTAGACCTTATGCATGGCACCAACATAATCGAGATGTTGAGCAAGCAATTCAATATCACCAAACCGGCCCGTCACATTATCATATAAGGTCAGATTATCATTGGATTGATCAACATCGCCAAGATCAGCCTTGACATAGACTTCTTGTCGATCTTCGCCATAAAAAGCTGTCAATTGGGGATGCTCAACGCCAATGAGTTTTCTTTCCTGATTGTACTGAGCTTTTTTTGCAAGCAACTTCCACGTCATAGCCCCCTGCTTTCCTTGGACCAGTTCTATATCTTGCGCTACAATATCTGATTGATCCAAAATTTCATCTCGACTGCCACCTCCCGAAGCTTTTTCTGGAGTGACAAGAATATCGGTGAAAAAAGTCTCCTTGATAGCTATCCCCAAGAGCAAACCAAGAGCAAAAATGAGTATAAAGAAAAGCGCAGAACGCCTTTTCATCTAGTCTACCCACCGCTTCATGGCATCTTCAAATAAGCCACGAGCTTTGAGAATATAGCTAATGGCTTCACGAACCGCACCATGGCCTCCACGCTTAGTAGAGACCCAATCTGCAATCTCAAGAACTTCGGGCATGGCATTGGACACACTCATCGCGAGTCCGGCATATTTCATTACTCCGAGGTCAATCCAGTCATCTCCAATAAATGCAGCTTCAGATGGCTTTATTCCTATTTTATCACACATTTCAATCAAGTAAGGAACTTTTCGATGATTGCCAGCATAATAATGCTTAATACCAAGCTCAGAGATTCTTTTTTCAACCGGAGGTTGATCCAACCCGGTGATAACACCAATTTCAAGCCCTGCCGTCTGGGCGAGTTTGATACCGAGACCATCCTGAACATTAAACCGTTTCATGACCATACCTTCATTGGTATAGTACAAACCTCCATCTGTTAAAACCCCATCAACATCAAGCACAAGCAATTTTATATTCTGGGCAAGCTTGAAAGCACGATCAGCCATTATTCAACTCCCAAAGAGCCTTGAGGCGGGTGAGGAGAGCCTCCACAGCATCAAGTGGCAAACTGTTCGGCCCATCACATTTTGCATTATCCGGATCAGGGTGGCACTCCATAAAAACCCCGTTTGCACCGGCGGCAACTGCAGCCGAAGCCAAAACAGGAATATATTCCCGCTGCCCTCCAGAGGCCTTGCCAAGCCCCCCCGGCAACTGGACCGAATGGGTTGCATCAAAAACTACTGGCACATCAAATTTTCGCATTTCAGGAATGGAGCGCATGTCTACAACCAAATTATTGTATCCATACGTTACCCCACGCTCTGTCAGCCAAATATTTTCATTACCCGAGGCCCGTAGCTTATTCACGACATTTTCCATATCCCAAGGAGCAAGGAATTGGCCTTTTTTCACATTAACAATTTTGCCTGTCTTTGCTGCTGCAACAAGCAAATCTGTCTGCCTGCATAAAAAAGCAGGAATTTGGAGAACGTCAGCGACCTCCGCAACCAAGGGGGCCTGTTCAGGATGATGAATATCCGTAACAATAGGAAGCCCGGTTTCAGCCTTGACCTCAGAAAGCAAACGCACGCCTTCCTGCATTCCAGGCCCTCGAAAACTCGTAACAGAAGTCCTGTTCGCCTTATCAAAAGAACTTTTAAAAACCAACGGCAAACCGAGCCGATCTGCGATCGCTGCAAGCGTTGTCGCTGCACGCAGTACGATTTCACGGCTTTCAATGACACACGGTCCGGCCAGAATAAACGGACCGGACCGACTTTTTTGATATAATTCGCTTAGAGCCAATTATTTTCCCCTCTTATCCCTATCAAGCTTGGAAGCCTTGATAAATTCTCTGAACAGAGGATGTGGTTTCATGGGATTGGATTTGAACTCTGGGTGAAACTGGCATCCAAGAAACCACGGATGATCCGGCAACTCAACTATTTCCACCAGAGATTCATCGGGCGCAGTTCCCGAGAGAACCATCCCATTATTCACAAACTGCTCAATATATTCGTTGTTGAATTCAAAACGATGCCGATGTCTTTCGTCAATATTAATAGTCTGATATGCTTTATGAGCAGCTGTATCTTTTTTCAATTTACAGGGGTAAGTACCAAGCCTCATGGTTCCCCCTTTATCAGATTCTTCACAGCGAGTTTCTGTCTTCTTCGTACGGAAATCAAACCATTCTTTCATCAGATATATGATGTCATGTTCTGTTGCGGCATCGAATTCAACAGAGTTGGCATTTTCCAGTCCAATGACATTCCGCGCAAATTCAATACAGGCACACTGCATTCCAAGACAGATTCCAAAGAAGGGTATTTTGTTCTCTCGAGCATATTGGATAGCAATAATTTTTCCTTCCACTCCTCGTGATCCAAATCCACCAGGGACAAGCACTCCGTCCAGGCTCGCAAGCTTCTTCTCAACATTTTTTGCCGTTATTTTCTCAGAATTGACATACTCAAGTTCAACTTTGACTTCGTTGGCCACGCCCCCATGGACAAGAGCTTCATGCAGACTTTTGTATGCTTCTGTCAGATCTACATACTTTCCAATAATACCAATCTTAACAGTCCCTTTGGGATTTTTCAAAGTATGAACAAGATTTTCCCAAGGAGCCAGTTCGGCATTTCTAGCAGGTAATTTAAGGAGAATTGCAATCTTCTGGTCCACACCCTCTTCATAAAACTTCAAAGGGACTTCGTAGATGGAAGAAACATCAACTCCAGAAAAAACTGCATCCGTATCAACATCACAAAAGAGAGCAATCTTTCTTTTAAGATCCTCTTCTAATTCTTCTTCTGACCGACAAATGATGATATCAGGTTGGATTCCAACACTCCGAAGTTCTTTCACGGAATGCTGCGTCGGCTTGGTTTTCATTTCTCCAGCAGTCTTTATGTATGGAACGAGAGTCAAATGAATATAAAGAACATTTTCCTTGCCCAAATCATTCTTCAGTTGACGTATTGCCTCGAGAAAAGGTTGTCCCTCAATATCCCCGACAGTACCACCAATCTCAATAAGAGCGACATCTTCACCATTAGGAAGGTTGATAACCGCCTCTTTGATAGCATCGGTGATGTGCGGAATAACCTGAACAGTTCCACCAAGATAGTCACCCCGGCGCTCTTTTTGAATTACGGAATTGTAAATAGAACCGGAGGTGTAATTGTTTTGCTGACTCAGTGCCGTCCCCAGATACCTTTCATAATGCCCAAGATCGAGATCCGTTTCAGCACCGTCGTCAGTGACAAAGACTTCACCATGCTGGAAGGGGTTCATCGTACCAGGATCGACGTTAATATAGGGATCGAGCTTTTGGATAGTAGCTTTTAGCCCCCTCGCCTGGAGGAGTGCGCCGATAGAAGCAGCAGAGAGTCCCTTCCCCAAAGAAGAGAGAACGCCACCGGTAATAAAAATGAACTTGGTTTTCATACGAGAGAAAGCCCCTTCGTTATGCTTGAATTATAAAGAAAAAACATGAAAAAACTCATGTGCCGTCAATGTTGACTGTCACGCGCCGGGCAAGTATGTTCCTGCCCAACAATCGCTGCTTCGCAAATTTTGCAGGGTACAGCCACAAAGTCAATACGAAGAGGAGAATTTCATGGCTCGCGTTAATGCTCTGGTAATTACCGGGTACGGTACGAACTGTCACGACGAATCCGCCTATGCCCTTAAGACCGCAGGAGCGGACAGTGCAGACATAGTGTACTTTTCCGATCTCGCAGCCGGGCACGTCTCGATGGATAAATACAATTTCCTCCTCTGTCCTGGTGGATTTCTCGATGGAGATGACCTTGGGGCAGCACAAGCAGCTGCTCTACGGTGGAGATGGTCAAACACGCAGGAAGGTACTCCAATTCTTGATCAATTGAAAATGTTTTTTAAGAATGGAGGAGTCATTCTCGGCATCTGCAACGGTTTTCAATTGTTATGTAAATTGGGCTTACTTCCAGCTGTGGGTGGAAAATATTTTGAACGTCAAGTTTCATTATCCCACAATGATTCGGGACGTTTTGAAGATCGGTGGGTCACATTAAAGACAAACCCGGACTCACCATGTGTTTTCACCAAAGGAATTGAGTATTTAGACGTTCCCATCCGGCACGGTGAAGGGAAAATCATCCCCATGGATGACGCGTTACTCGAGGAAATTATCAAGAACAATCTTCACGCAGTACAATACACAGACCCTAAAACGGGATCACCAACTCAAGAATATCCACTCAATCCTAATGGCTCCCCTCTTGGTATTGCGGGTCTGACAGACCCCACAGGTCGCATACTTGGCCTGATGCCTCATCCTGAAGCATACAACCACCCGACCAATCACCCTTCGTGGACAAGAAATGAAGGCAACACGCAAACTCTTGGCCTCGCTGTGCTTGAAGCCGGGGTTAATTATCTTAAAGATCAATAATACCGAGTTAATACTAACATGCCCCTCCACTCCCCTCCCCCACTCAACTGGCGATCACTGATGGATGTGGCTTTCGGTCAGGCATGCAAGGCGGCCCAAATTGGTGAAATTCCTGTGGGGGCCGCCCTTTTTACTTTGACCGGTGAATTAATAGCCCAAGCGCATAATCAACCGATAGGCCTGCATGACCCAACCGGACATGCTGAAATTCTCTGTTTACGCAAGGCTGCAACAACAGTACAAAATTATCGTCTTAAAGATACGATCCTTGCTGTAACCCTTGAACCATGCATCATGTGTACCGGTGCACTCATTCATGCACGAGTTGCAGGAGTTGTTATAGGAGCTCTTGATAAACGAACAGGCGCAATGCTCTCCAATCTGGACGGAGCAAAACTCTCATTTTCCAACCACCATATGTGGACAATCTCCGGAGTTATGGAAAACGAATGTTCATCAATCTTGAAACGCTTTTTCCTCAATAAACGAAACAAGCAACAGAAATGAAGAACTTATCTTATTTGTTAATTTCATACCTGCACGATCTGATTATTGCTAAAGCTTTACAAAATCCATATCCAGGCTATTCTATTTCCGGCTTTCCCGTTGAAACAATAAAACAGCTCAGGAGAGAATAATGAAAATAGCACTGCCGACTCGTGATGGTTGTATTGATGATCATTTTGGTCATTGTGACCATTACACAATCATTACTTTGGATAATGACAACAAAATCGTTTCAAAAGAACCGATGGATTCACCCGAAGGCTGTGGATGCAAATCTGATATTGCTCCCATCCTTTCGCAAATGGGTGTGAAGGTTATGCTTGCTGGAAACATGGGACAAGGCGCTGTCAACATATTACAATCGAATAACATCAAAGTAATTCGAGGATGCTCCGGCGAAATCGACACTGTAGCAGCCAACTATTTGGCGGGCAAAGTTGAAGATCAACTGATAGTCTGTGACCATCATGATTGTGCCAATCACTAAACGCATCGTTTAACACGAGTCTTTCAAAATAACTCGGCGAAACCGGCAAAAGGACTTGCCAGCTTCGCCGAGTCTGTTTATAAGCGCTCGACATCAGTAAGGACAATTCTACTGAAGACACGGAGAGGTAGCGAAGTCCGGCCGTAACGCGCTCGACTCGAAATCGAGTTATGGGTCAAACCATACGTGGGTTCGAATCCCACCCTCTCCGCCATTGACAGCTAAGTCATCATTATGACTAAAAATATAAGTAATAAAGTAGGTTCCGACTCCAAGAGGGTACACCAATCTGGTACACCTGAGGAGTCTACTATGACCAAACCAGCCTACTTATTTCGCTCCAAAACTGGACTGTTCTACTTCCGTAGGAAAGTTCCTGCTGACCTCCTGACCGTCTATGGTGGGAGGAAACAAATCAAAAGATCATTACAGACCCATGACCCTCAGGAAGCCTATGAGCTTGTGAGGATTGAGGCCGTGCGCTCTGACCAAGAGTTCACTGAGCATAGGAAGATCATCAAGAGAGACAATAGCAGGAGACCGTCTGAGTCTTCTACACCTATGTCTGTACCTGAGATGAAACGCCGTGCATTACTGATGAAGCAACACATGCTGGAAGTTGATGATGAGCTACGTGTTTCAGGTGGATTCATTGAAGATGAAGACCACGAAGGCTACCTCCTCAGGTCTCAGGAACAGCTTGATGACATCAAACAAGCCTATGCCCGTGGGGATGTAGATGCAGTCAAATCCCATATAAGGGAATGGACGAAGAATGAATCTGACATCCCTTATGAAGTGTCCTTGGAGTACATGAAGGCTTTGATTGAAGCCACTGAGATACAGCTTGCAAGGAAGCAAGGTGAGATCATACTTACACCTGAGGTTCCTCCAAGTGAGGATGAGATACAGGTGGAAGTACCTGACCAGACTCCCGACAAGATCAAAGGCAATACCCTACGGAGCGTCTTCAAGAAGTACGTCGAGGAGCGACAGCCCAAAGGGAATACCGCTCGTGACTACCTTGCCCATATCCATAGGTTCACTCAGGTCTTAGGGGTTGATGACATAGCCCTTGATGACGTTACCCCTACTCATATCCGTACATTCAAGGATGTACTGGTACAGCTTCCTGCACGGGTTCCCAGTGAGATGAAGGGAATGACTGTCCTTGAGATGGTCAAGGCCATGAAGGGACGGGATGATATAGCACCACTCTCCGCAAAGACTATCAATGACAAGGCTCTGAGCGCACTCAGGGCGGTCTATGGCTATGCTGTGAGGAATGGCTACTGTGACCATAACCCTGCACAGGGCATCAAGGTAGAAGTCTCCCTGAGGAAGCAGAAGGCTGGCAGCGACAGACTCCCATACTCTGTTGAAGACATGAATAAGATATTTCGTTTCCCGGTCTACACCGAGAATGACAGACCCATAGGCGGGAAAGGTGAAGCTGCATACTGGCTACCACTACTGGCTGCGTTCACTGGCGCACGACTTGAGGAGCTTGGTCAGATTACCAAGGACAACGTGAGGAAGGAACGAGGCGTTCACTACATTGACCTCAGGGAACTTGATGAAGCCAAGACTGAGAACAGTAAGCGCAGGATACCAATACACCCTGAACTGATTAAACTTGGCTTCCTGACCTACGTGAAGTCCATTAAGAGTGGACGGATATTCCCCGACCTACAGCGAGGTAAGGATGGTAAACTGACCTCCTCATTCTCAAAATGGTGGGGAAGATATGCCCGTCAACACGGTGGTTGGGGTAAAGAGAAAGTGTTCCATTCCTTCCGTCACGCTGCCAAGGATGGCTTCCGAGAAGGTGACGTAGCAGAAGACCTGAGGGATGAACTCATGGGTCATGCTCCTAGGACCGTAGGCGAGTCCTATGGGTCTGGTAGTTCAATCAAGAGATTGTCTGAGGGAATGAGTAGGCTTACTTATCCCGGTCTTGATCTGTCGCATTTGACGAAGTGGTAGACTCAACAGCAACGTTGTGGGAAGGCCCGTCCATCACTTTCTGACCTATCAAAGTACCTATTATTGAGAAGAAAGCCACTGGCACAGCGACGATCAGTCCAACCTTTATAGAGTCCTTATTTCTTTGAAGAAAGGAGGTAACTTCCTCTGGACCTTTGATATACACTTCTGCTTTGATTTGTAGGCTACGCATTTCATAATATGCCCAAGCCAAGTATGCAAAATTAATGGGAAGCATCCACAGAATTTCTACCAGAGTGATAGAGTCCTTCATTATGGATTTAATCGAAGCGTAACCAACTGGGATTATCAACAGATAGAATAACCACGAGTATCTATTTAAGATCGTCCTCTTTCTCTCTGCGGCTTGTAGTATGGCATCAATTTCATGGAAAGCCGCTATTGGTTCAGGAGCGTCACTCGAAATACTTAGTGAAGTGTTCTTGGATACTGAGAGGTAAACATAGGGGTTTGAAGAGTCTATTGTTAGGTAGTCTAGCTCCTTCCCTTTATTCACTTCTTTCAATTCATCAATACTATCAAAGACATAATCCCCGTCACGTATCTCAATATCCTCAGAATACTTCAATAACACAGCAACAATTCGTTCAATATCACCGATGAACAGTTTAGGGGCGCGATAACGACCACTAGGCAGCTTCCTGATTTTCCTCATAATCTCTCCAAATCTTTCAATATGCCTTATCACTTACCCCAAATAAATTCGACTACAAAATGTGAAGGGATGTATAATACGTATACAACCGCGATTCCCCCCTTGCCTACCTGTCTACCAGCCTGAGAGGGATTAATTCCTTCCTCTACACACCCACCACATTCTCTACAATCTGCCACCATTCCCGGCGTAATTCAGAGCTTGAACGCGACAGATAACGCGACAGACTCCCGGCAACCGTTGGTATCACTACATCTACACTAGATACTATATCTCCTAGAGTAACATACTCGCCGCCATTCCCACCTGAATGAGCATGAATGGAGGGGCTGTATGACAGCCAGTAGCGACCCTGTAGCCATCCACCTCACTATCCATATAAATCTGAGCCACTTGTCTCTTAGATATACCGGTACTGTGATTACTAGACACTTAAAGATAATGAAGCGCACCCATTGGGATGCACATGCGAATTATCAAGTGCAGTATGCAGCCATATGTGAGGCTGACTTAGAGGATGCCTGAACAAATGATACAGTGCTTCGGCAAACAACATCTCCCTCACAGTCACCTCACATATGGTGGCTATACTCACACCCAATCATTTCTGAATGGCCTATCGACCTCTACCCTGAGGTCTACCCTTGTCTCTTCTCCATTCGTTTGGAGTTCATGCGTGGAGTGCAAACCACGTATGTATTGCGACCCATGGCAGCGTCACTAGCTCTCCCTGCTAGTGGCGTTGTTGTGCGTTGGTGAGGTGGTGTGGGAGGTCTATTCGTTTCAAATTCTGCACCCATAGGGTGACACAAACAGGAGGCATATCAACTATGCACACGGCAGATGAACAGGCTGACAAGCCCACTAAGACGTACCTGACAAGAGGTAAGGATTCTAAGCGGATGTACTTCTACTCCGATAAGATGACCCTCTACAACTTCTACCTCATCAAAGGGTTCTACACTGAGAACCTTGGAGGGCAGGAGGTATCCACCTCTATCATCATGCGGAGAGCCTTGGAGCTACTGGCAAGGAATGTAGAGGCTATCTCTGAGGCTGGCTCCCCGGTCAATGAGGTGAAGGATGAACTCTCACTGTTGTTCAGGAAGGTGCAGTAGACATGAACGTAGACGTAAACAACATGACCAAGGAACAGCAAGAGATGCACGAAGCCATGATGACTGAGCTATGGTTTGTGACTCTCACTGCCACCATTGCGACCATGAAGCTCCCTGCCGACCAGATCAAGGCGGCACAGTTAGCACAGGCGCGAGGGTTCCTACTCGACAATGGAATTACCTTTGAGAGCCTGAACCCAATGAGGGCGCAGGAAGCTATGCAACAGGCATACACAACCATATTGAAAGACCTCCCGACACCGGAGGAACTGGACGCACGATTAAATGGAGAACAACATGACCAGTAAGAAGCAAGAGATACGCAAAGATGGCACGACTGTACGGAAGACCTGTGACAACGGCGGGAAGCTGCCTGTCCTCACTATTGTTGATGCACCTGTAGGGACTGACAAGGACTGTGACTACAAGACCAAGGTTCCTCAGGGGCTTGGGAATGTGACGTTGGCGCGAGGCAAGTAGATGGCTATACCTGAGAAGTATCGAGGATTCACATACACAGGAAAGATTCTGACTCTGAAACCGGAAGAGAAGCTGACTGATGAAGAGATAATAGAATGGTTGCGAAGTATGGAACGAATTGGACAACCTCAGGCACTATACCCCGCAGGACTCTTGCGAATTGCTGAGAGGACTGAGGATGGTCATTACTTACTCCCGCCTCCTGAGGTGTGGGTAGAGCCTACTCCGAGGAAGTGGAGAGACATTAAGGGAGACTGATATGACGAACAAACATGAGAGGCTTACCTTGGAAGCCAATGCGATCTTCGTCAGCGCACAGATACAGATAAGGCACAAACTCAATCCTGAACAGGTGGAGACCTACCGGAACAACTACCTGAATGGTATTGATATGCCGCCTATTGAGATTGCTCTGTTAGGTAATAGATATTGGGTAGTGGACGGGTTCCACCGTCTAGCAGCTATGAAGACTATCAACCCTGCCTACCCTGTTGATGCAATTCTCTTGAAGGGAATGTCACAAGCCAAGGTTAGGTGGAGGGCTGCGTCTGCGAACATGCAACACGGCCTACCTCTGACACGTACTGAGAAGCAACAGGCGTTCAAGGTCTTTGTGGGTCTCAAGATGAACCGTAAGACTTCCAAGAGGAAGCCCCTGAGGGATTGCGGCCCTAAGGACTTCATGTCCAGAAGTGGGTTCACTTTATCGGACCACTGAGCGGCGAATTTAAGGTGGACAGTTTTACGTGTTACGCCGCCTTGTGGGTCCATCCCAGAGGGGGTACCCCCTCTGGGATGGGACCGCTTTGATATATCTCCATCGGCTTGCGTCCGTCAAAGGTCTTAAGAAGGACCCCAATTATTGTAGAAGTTAAACCACCAGGCCAAGGCACTCCGCAGCTCACTTCCTGTCTCCAGTTCCCGCAAGTAGACACATTCGTATTTCAAAGACTTCCAGAGTCGTTCGATCATGACGTTATCCATCCAGCGTCCTCGGCCATCCATTGAAATGCGGATGCCAGCATCCCGCAGAGTCTTTGTGAATTCATAGCTGGTGAACTGGCTCCCCTGGTCTGTGTTGAATATCTCAGGTTCTCCATAACGGTTGATCGCATCCTCCAAAGCTACGACACAAAAGTCGGCCTCCATCGTATTCGACAAACGCCACGACAATACTGCCCGGCTATGCCAATCCATGATTGCCACGAGATACAAGAAGCCTCGTTTCATCGGAATGTAAGTAATGTCGGTACACCAAACTTGATTTGGCTTTGTGATCTTCATGTTCCGCAACAAATACGGATATATTTTGTGCTGTGGATGAGGATCACTCGTCCTCGGTTTTTGGTAAATCGCCATCAAGCCCATCTTGCGCATAAGTCGTCTCACACGACCACGGCCAACCAGATGCCTTTCATCCCGCAGAATGTTGCGCATCTGGCGTGAGCCGAAAAATGGTAGCTCCATGAACAACTCGTCGATGCGTTTCATCAACTCCAAGTTATACGATGATTCGCCAATCGGCTGATAATAGTATGTTGAGCGTTGCAGTTTGAGGATTCTGCATTGTCGCCGGACGCTGAGTTGTGGATGCTCTTTGTCGACGACTTCACGCCTTCGCTCGCAGCTCAGATTTTGGCGAAGGCTTGTTGCAAAAAATCCTTCTCGATCAGAAGTTGGCCGATCTTAGCGTGCAGATCCTTGATATGTGCATCGTCCATTTGCTGGCTCTTCTCTGCCTTGCCAGAAAATGACGCGACAATACCTTCTTTGGCTTGTCGTTTCCACGTGGATATCTGGTTGGTGTGAACTCCATACTTGCTGGCCAGCTCGGAAAGTGTGTGCTCGCCAGACAAAGCGTCGAGGGCTACACGGGCTTTGAATTCAGCAGTAAATCTTCTTCTCTTCTTGGACATCGAAAAGCCTCCTTCGGCTATCATATGTCCCCCCTTATACTGTGGTCCAGTTTCTTAGACCCACTTCTCATATCAACTAGGATGGCTTAAAAAGTTGCTCAATTGCTATCGAACGCTAAATCTCAACTTGCCAACTGTCACACCGACACAAGAACTGAAAATATCAATGATTCCAGGAGACACAGGGATCAAGGCTTGAATCCCACCCCTCTCCGCCATGGAGATAAAAGCCCCTGTTGTCTTTGAAAACTCAATGGTGATAGAGGCTTTCTTTTGCCTATTTCTCGAGATAACTGGAAGTAAAATTTTACTTAAGACGCATCTCAATACGCCTCTCTTAGCGTGCATCCTAAAGTCACTGATATTATTATGTTATAATCAAATTTTAGTTACCCCAATCGTGACAAAGTATTCGCTTTGGTCTGCATAAATGCATTCAATTTCTTTCCATCTGGTTACAATACCAGTTCATTATGCGTCATAATTATATGATCGTACCCTATCACTCCCCTATCTATTTTACATAAAAATTAACATACTGGACTATTCCACAACCTTACCCCTTCGACTTATTAATGAATATTGACTTTAAAGCTCACAATTCTTCTATTAACTATCTTGATTCATTAAAAGAAATAATTGCCCTCACATGGCCTCAACTTTTGATGATGCTCGCTCAGTTCCTAGTGGCACTAGCTGATATTGTTGTTGCAGGCCACATAAACAAGGAGGTCCAAGCCTCTCTGGGGTTAATTTCAATTTCCATTTTTTTCTTTTTGATCATTGCGACAGCAATATCAAGCGGAGCTGTTGCAATCATATCTCAATCGTTGGGCGCAGGACAACGAAAGCGAGTAGAACGTTATACTAGTCTTCTTTTTATCCTTGCAATCAGCTTCGGTATTTTTTTTACCATCGTATTCAGCGTGGCTAAAAATGCCTTCCTACAAATACTTAACGTTCCAGAATCCATTCTCCCAATTACTGCATATTTTCTAAGTGTCTATCTTTACGTACTGCCTGCCTACTATTTATTGTTAAGCACAAATGCCATTTTTCAGGCGTACAAAAAAGTCAAGTTCCCACTCTACTCTATGTGTCTTATTACTTCGCTTAATGGGATTTTGGATTTTGGACTCGGGTTAGGACTCTGGGGATTTCCCTATTTGGGATATAGGGGGGTAGCCTGGGCAACATTCTGTTCAGTCACTTTGGGAGCCATTTGTAATGTTCATAATATGTATCGGACAGGACTTTTAGTCTTCCCACTCTTCCCACCTCTACGCTGGATACGCATTGCGTGGAGATGCCTCTATAGCTACGCATGGCCAGCTGCGATGACACAAATCTTATGGCAGGGAAGCTATATAATTCTTTACATCATAATCAGATATCTTCCCGTTGAACATGTGGGGCCACTTGCTGGTTTTGCAGCAGGTATGCGCATTGAATCCATTTTGCTCATGCCAGCATTCGCCTTAAACCTAACAGCATCCATCCTCATTGGGCAAACTCTGGGAAAAGGCCAACACGATAAAGCACAGAAAATTGCTCTGAACATCCTCGGGGTCGGAACCGCGGTCATAACGTTGGCAGCGCTCTGTCTATGGAACTTTCGTGTCCCTATTTTGGATTTCATTGCACCGGATGCGATCGTTCAAAAAAATACTCTCTCATACTTGTCATATGTACTCCCAGCCACTCCCTTTACAGTCGGAGCAATGATTCTAGGAGGAATTATGAATGGGGCTGGAGCAACCTTTTATACGATGATCTCGTTTGGTATTACAGCCTGGTTTATCAGAATACCCTTAGCCTACTTTTCATGCCAGATTATCTGGCTCAATTCTGAAGGAATTTGGTTCTCCATACTGGTCTCACATGTCTGTCATTGCCTTTGTCTCTTGTTTATTTTCCAATTCATGAATTGGCGTAAATTTGCCATGCGCACCCCCCGATAAAAATCATTATAAGAGGTTATAAATGAAACCACTCGTACAGAATCTTTTAGTTCCTGAATGAGTCGAATCTTGATTGACATTTATCTATCAACCATTTAGTTGATTTTGAATTTCATTATCATTGTTTCAAACGAAGATATGGCGGATCATTTTGAACAATAAGGACAAAAGAAATGCAGAAGTTCTCTGCATTAATTATGACGACTCCTTCAAGAAATTGTATAGAGCGAGTTTTGATTCATTGGTTTTGTACCTAAAAACACAATTCCGTTCATGCCCACAACAAGCAGAAGACATAGCCCAAAATGCTTTTGAAAAAATAGCGACTAGAAAAAATCCGGGACCCATTGGCAACATCAAGGCATTCCTCTGGCGCACAGCACATAATATCGCTATTTCCGATATACGTTCAAAACGATTGGCTACCAAATATCATGCAGAAACAAAGAATCTCTATGGGCAGGAAGAAGAATACCCTTTAACTCCTGAACGTATTTTAGAAGGGAAAGAACAGATTGGGCTGGCTGTACAGACACTTCGCCAAATGCCAGAGCAACGACGCAGAGCATTTATTTTAACAAGAATCGAAGGATTAAGCCACACCAAAGCCTCAGAAAAATTGGGAATATCTCGCCCAGCAGTCAGCAAACATGTTGCCAGAGCTACCTCCGATCTCTACACTGCATTGCATAATGAACTCAGAAGCAGCACAAAAAAGTAACTATGCATGAGATTGACGCAAATATCATAAACGTAGCCTGTCAGTGGCGCGCAACTTTGGCGGATGATCACGTTTCCACCGTGGACAAAAACGCATTTGTCAAATGGCTCGAAGAAAACCCACTGCATAAAGAGGCCTATGAGCAAGTTGAAAAATTTTGGCAGGATCTGGAATTCTTAAAACAAGAATCTCTTGATGATTCTTTTTTCATTCCAACATGGCGAGAACGGACCAGATCCGTCGTGTGGAGAATACACGAGTGTATTAATAAAAAATCAAAGCCAGCGTTCTATGGTCTTGGAGGAGTGTGCGCGCTCGTACTGCTTGTATTTCTTTGTTTTCCCCAAATTATACTTTTTCCCTCGTATTCGGGGGAGATCTTCGCCACTGGAATAGGAGAAAAAAAGACTCTTCACCTTGCCGACGGCAGCCGGATAACGCTGGGTGCTGACACATCAGTCAAGGTCACCTTCACTCGAACAAGCAGACATATACAAATGAGTACCGGTGAAGCATTTTATGAAGTAGCGAAAGATCCGAAAAGACCTTTTATCGTCGTGTCCGGAGAACATCAAATCACAGTTCATGGCACAATATTTGATGTTCGTCATAATACCCAAAGAATACAGGTTGCAGTCAGAGAGGGAGTGGTAAGCGTAACAGCTTTACAAAAGATTTCTCCTTTGGATAGAACAAAGCCCCCCCAGCCTCCAACATCACACTCCCCTCTTGTACAATCCAAGATTCTGAAGGCTGGCGAACAACTGACAATCCTGGCTGAAAAAGGTTTACAGCCAGTTACTCACATCCAGCCTCAAAGCATTGGTCTATGGAGAAACAATATTCTAGCATATATCGACACACCTTTATCGGAAATCGTAGCGGATATGAACAGATACCAAAGCCGAAAAATCAGTATCCATGATGCGCTCGTTGCAAATATAAAAATAACTGCCACATTCAATAGTAACGATGTTGATAAAACGCTCCAGACTCTAACAGAGATCTTGCCGATTCGGCTTGAATCCTCAACCGAGAGCTTACGTATTTATAGTGCTTTTAATTAATTTTCTTTAGATATCACTTTTTACTCAGCCTATGGTTACATCTCCCTCTTCTCGGGCGTCTTATACAGTAGATGCGACTCAAACCGCATCAGCTAACACTTCCTGAGGAGGAAAATCACGTGGTAACTTCGACTATTACTGTACCAAAATGCAACTCTTTTATAGCAACTTTCTTTTTTTTATTCATCACACTATTAGCCACTCAAGCACTAGCTCAAGATGAGTATCGTGAATTAGACTTGCCACAGCAGTCTCTTCAAGAATCCTTGGTATCAGTTGGTAAAACATATGGAGTAACTATAGTTGCACCGAGTGATATTCTTCGAGATAAAATTGCACCACCAGTCTCCGGGCGGCTCTCTATTGAGCAAGCAATCAACCAACTGCTTCAAGACTCTGGACTTGAGAGGCAGCATTCATCTAACGGGTCTATTCTTCTCAAAAAAAAGGTCATCTTGACCAATACAGAGACGTCCTCCTCATCCAAAGCCTCGGATAAGAATGAAGAACAGGGACTTCAACTTGCTCCCGTCATAGTCACCGGGGAACGGTCGGAACGCACACTGTATGAGACTGCGGCGTCCACTGCAGTCGTTTCAGGTGAAGACATAGAGAAAACCCCTTCTTTCAAAGAAGTTGACGACATCCTTCAAACTATTCCAAACGTTGACCTGGGAGGAAACAGCAATGAAGGGCCAACAATCCGAGGTGTTAAAGCGGGTGGCCCATTAAGTGGAGTCTATGCCTTCTTTGGAGGCTCTCGGCCGAGGGCTACTATCACAGTTGATGGACGCTCTGTCAGTTTCGATGAATTCATATTTGGGGCCACCTCTGTATGGGATGTTCAAAGAGTCGAGGTTTTCCGAGGTCCACAAACCACTTCTCAGGGAGTAAACTCTATTGCTGGTGCCATTCATGTTGTCACCTCCGATCCTACATATGAACCACATTTCAAAGCACAGGCCGAGTACGGTGATTATAAAAGCGGCAGAATCTCAGCATCAGCTTCAGGCCCTCTTGTGGAAGACCAACTTGCCATTCTTCTGTCTGCAGATCTTCAACGAAGTGACAGTTTCATTGATATTCAGCCGACGTCGGATTATGGACCAGACCCTAATACCTTTCTCAACGGCGTTATTCGAGGAAAGGTCTTGTGGGAGCCCACGAGTCTTCCTGAATTGAGAATGAAATTCACTCTCGGAAGCACTCGAAATGAGGCACCACAGGCTGAGTATGTCAAAACAACAGGCTCCATCAAAGACTTGAAGTCTATCTCTACGAATCTGCCGTCAAGACGTCTGATCGCGACGACAGGAATACATGATGTTTCATATGAATTTTCAGATTCAATAAAGCTCAGCAACCGTTTTTCATACTCCGACATTGACAGCAATCGCTATGTTGATCTCCCAACATCTGGGAAAGCCAAATCGGAAAAAGATGAAGTATCCAATGAGACTACATTGCATTGGGAAAATCAGGAATCCGGATTGTCAGGGCTTATGGGGGTCTTTTACCAACACACCAATAGTGATGAATACCTCAATTACAGCCTTGCAGGAGAAGGGACTTTTGATGATTTGCAAACGAGTCTCGGACTCTACACTGAAGTGAATTACGATATCACGGACCGGTTGGATCTGACAATGGGGGTTCGGTATGAGCAAGACCGGCAGGACCGGTCAGGCGCAACTGTTGGCGGGAGTCTATACAACATAGACATGGAATATGACAAAACTTTTGAATCTATTCTTCCAAAAATATCGATCGGGTATGATGTATCTGATAATGTCAGAATTGGTGCACTTGTTTCACGAGGGTTCAACCCTGGTGGAGTGACACTTCTGTGGTCAGATGGCTCAACAAACTACTTCGATGAAGAAACAGTATGGAACTATGAGATATTCTCCCGTATCAAGTTACTTGAAAACCGACTCGTCCTTAACACCAATATCTTCTACGCAGATTACTCCGATTACCAACTCAATTATCTTGCCGGAGATTTCTATGGCAGCGCTGTTTATGGAATCGCCAATGCTGAAGAAGCTGTGAGCTACGGTCTTGAATTAAGTGCTGACTATCTCCCCACAGAGAAGCTCCACATCTACTCAGGGCTCGGCCTTCTTCAAACCGAGATTAAAAAATTCGATGATGCTGGTGGCATAGATGCTGAAGGTGCTTCATTCATGCGCTCTCCATCCATTACTTTGTCTCTCGGTGCTGATTATGAACTTATTAAAAATCTAACCATCGGTGGCCGCGCACGTTATGTGGGAGAATATAAAAGCGAAGATACCAACGATAGTCTTTCCGCAGGAGATTATGCTGTTGTCGATCTCCAGGCCAGTTATGAATACGACCCGTTTACCGTCTATGGATATGTCAACAATGTATTTGATTCATTTTATACAATCAGTGAACTGACGGTTGGACGAGCAATTGTCGGCAATCCTCGAAAATTTGGTGTTGGCATAAAGTATAGCTTTTAGACAGAGGACTCTCAATGTCATTATCAAAAAATACAATTCAAACAAAACCGCGGGTCAAAGGACCCGCGGTGCGAATCGCATCGGCCATCCATTCTGCTGCAGGATTGTGGTTCTTTATCCTTCTCTCTCTTGTCCTTTTTTCCGGAACTCTGGCTGTTTTTGCTCCGGAAATGGATCAATTGATATACCCTGAAATGCGGCTATCTCTCCCCCAAAAAGGGGTAGGTAAAATCAACCCAGGAGCCATATATGATGCTGTAACTCAGGCTTATCCCGGAATGGGGATAACATATATAGATATGGCCGCCCATGATCGATATGCTCCTGCCAAGACAACGATCATTTTCCCAGACAACAAGCGTCGTACAGTCAGCATTGACCCCTATACTGCAAAAATAATTGGTGAAATACCTGATATGACTGTACACAGCTTCATAGCGCGCATGCACGCAGTACTCTTTCAAGGATTATTCGGTTTTTACGTTGTCAATTTCTGTGGAGTATTATTGCTCGCAATCACGATTTCCGGATTAATTATCTACAAACGGTTCTGGAAATCTCTCTTCAAAATCCCCCGCTTTAAACGCGGCACACGTATACTGCTTGGTGATCTCCATAGGCTTATTGGATTGTGGTCGATTGGATTCTTGCTTATTATCAGTTTGACTGGAAGTTGGTATTTTTACAACTTCCCTCTTGCTCACCTCGGCCTAGTGCCCAATATAATAGAGACCCAACCTTCACCTCATAATATCAGCCAAGCGGACCTTGATGCACTCGGCCCACAAACACCTCATCGGCAAAGCGGGGCCCACCTCATATCCGTTGTTCTCTCTGCGTATCCAGATATGACCATTACTGGTATCATGCCCCCGATGAATCTGAATATGCCCTTTGTTGTTTACGGCGATCGAGATGAATATCTTCATGGCAAAGACTCTAATTCCATATCCATCAACCCTTTTACATCTGAAATTATCGGAGCCAATTTGTCCGAGGATCTCTCTTTGAGTCAATACGCTTTTCAAGGAATGAGCCAGTTACATCATGGAGAATTACTGCCGAAGAACTGGGGTTGGCCTGCTCAAATGATCATGAAAGGCATCTGGTTTCTTTGCGGTCTCGGAACTTGCTTCCTCTCAGTCTCAGGGCTTTATTTTTCACTCAAGCGTACACGGCAATCAATAAAGCAACTTGGCTGGAGAAAGGTCTGGCATTGGGGTAAACCTTGGGGCGGTCCCATGGGACTTTTCAAATATATCAACGTGCTGGTGCTCGTCGCTTTGATCGCTGGTTATATGCATATGGTTTCAATGGGCCAACCAAAGCCAGCACTTCCACAACAAGCATTCTCTTCTCAACAAGCAGGCCCATTCAATGTTTCATTACGAATCAAGGCTGGCCCTAGAAATGATGCTATCAACCCGATACAGCCAGGCGGGCGTTTAATGGTTTTCCCCAATATTGAGGGAGGTCTATTCGAGGATGCACGCACCATACTCATCGGTTTAACGAAAGCCAAAGGGTCAAGTGCGCGAGGCGTTCGAGTTAAAGGAGCTGAAAAAATAGCGTTTGCCCCACTTCGCCTTCCCCGGCAACTTGAAGGCGTCGAAATTTGGATTGAACTCACCCAATGGGATGGCACTACTTCTCGAACACAGTGGGCTCTTTCTTCGGGGAAAAATATCGCCCCATTATGAGACCTTCATCAACTGCTAAAAAAACATTGGATTGATTCACGAGTTTAGCCGTCTCCCTCATTAATTAATTATACATAGTCACTGCTCCTGGAGGACTTAAACATGAAAATTACTACCGTACTTATTCCACTTTTCATATTGTTCTTATGCTTTAATGCTCACGCCCATACACTATATTTTACTCTGAGCGATGACGGAGACAACATGGTCGAACTTGAAGGAATGTTTTCAAATGGTGTCATGGGTGCTGGCATCGCAGTCAATCTCTACAGTAAAGAAGATAACGCTCTCATCTGGAAAGGACGAACGGATGAGTTTGGGCTATGCACTTTCGAACGTCCCGATAAGCCCTATGAAGTTGAACTTGACGCAGGGCCGGGGCATCAGTCCAGAGAAGACGGAATCTAATACTGCTATTCTGTTACTAAGCGGGTGTAAATCTGAACCTACACCCGCTTAATATAGCGCAGTAGGCAGTTGTTTTGACAATATAATCATGACTGGCTCATATAAAGAGGCCATTTCCCCGAAAGTTGATTCTAAAGAGCGTCAAGAACTGCCATTTATTTATCTGTAACATACGACTAACGGCATCGCTCCACTCAACGTTTCCTTGTGGAGTCAATTGAGACAATTTTCTTTTACGACCCGCCATCAGCAGAAATATCGGTATGAAATAGAGACAAAAACTATGTACTCATACCTGATTCACTGGAACCTAAATATCCCCCCTTCAGCATGATCTTCCATGATCGCCAGCTTGACCTTCGCTCCCCATCCTTCATCTGATTATATGCTTGTTGCCAATGTCGATATTGATTAAATTTGTCCCTGACACACAACTTTTCACTCAACAAGAGGTTGTCCCAACTCTCGCATAACGACTCTCTTGCCGATACCGGCTCCCCCTGAAACGATCAGAATTTTTCCGGTTATATTTAAAACAGAATCAAATCTTTCAAGCAGACTTTTTTTACCATAAGGCTTTGTCAAAAAGAACACCTTCATAGCTCTTCTCTTTATTTAGATGGGCTGTAAAATCTTTTTTCAAACCCTAGAATTCTAAAATCTGGACATTTGTGTCACTAACGCAGAGAACACAAAAGATTGACAGGAACCATCATGAACGGACAGAACATGTGCCTGCCAGAATGATAGGCAGGAAAGAAAGAGATAACGCAAATATGAACAATACAGGTTCTATAAAACTGCAGGGGGTTCATATTGAAAAATTATTTAAAAAACATTCTGTTAAGTCAGTTTAATTAAACCTATACCTAAAAAATATTCATATGGATAGAGTGCACTCCCAATTGCCATCCAATAAATTTAGACTGCTTACAGTGGTCATGGCTATCGGCTTTTTCACCTCGTTAGGCATTGGCCTTTTTTCTTTTGTAGTTCCACTTATGAGTCTGGATGAGAAAATTAGTGGAGCTTGGCTTGGGAGTGCCTTTGCCGGATATTATTTTGCCAAACTCTTGGCGGCACCTCTCAGTGGAGCTGCCGCTGATAAATTCGGACCAAAGCCTGTGCTGATCTGTGCGACTTTAGCCGGTTGTCTTATTCCACTCTTCGCACTCTTGAAAAATGACTTAGAGGTTCTTTATTTTGTCCAATTCTCCTTAGGACTCATTTCCGGACTTATAAAACCAGTCGGAATGGCCATTTTGGGAAGTAATATTGCCAGGAAATCACTTCCACGCTCTTTTGCATTTCACGCCTTCTCATATCATATAGCTCTTTTCATCGGCCCCCTGATTGGAGGGATATTTTATATCAAAGGATCAGTTCAGCCCATTTTAATAGGCTTGTCGATATGCATGGGGCTGAGCTGCCTTGTCAGCATCTTTTTACTCCCAAAACAAACAACAACGACAGTATCTCCTTCAAAACAACACACATCTTTTTCCTTCGGATTACAGACCCTTGCGCTCTTAATTGCTATTGGTGGCCGTACTATTGGAATTGGATTTCTGGCTGCTTTCTACCCAATATTACTGAGTATAATTCTAGGCAGAGGCATCAAGATCGCCCTCCTTTTTGCCATTCCTGGCCTGGCAACCTGCCTCGGACTTCTGGCAATAAACAGATTTGCTGAACACAAGCCTGATCTGCATATGACAATTTGTGGCATGCTGTTAAGTTCCTTAGCCATGTTTTTTCTTGGAGAAGCCGAAACCTCCTGGCAATTTATCACCCTTGGATCAACGATGGGCATAGGTGCCGCTCTTTCTGTTCCGGCATCAATGTCAATGGCATCCGATATATCGTTACAACAAGGTAAGATTTTTGGGACCGCTCACCTGGCAGCAGGTCTCGGTTTTCTGATTGGCCCATTGCTTGGCGGCTTTCTTATTCCGGAACTACACTCTATCAATCCTGTTCTCCAAATTGCAGCCACTCTAGGCGCACTTTCTTGTGTTCCATTACTGTGCTCTGCACTTCAGAGTCACTTTCATTTTGGCAGAGGAATCGCATGGGGAGTTGCACTAACTTTAGCTCTATTTCTGATTATTCCAGCAGCCGTCAGGAGTAAGGTGCTTTTGCAAAAAGATTCCCATATAAATGATGGAATATACCAATTCACCGATGTTGCTATGGGCACCATTGTCAATCTGACCCTCGTCGCTGACAGTCAAAAAAAAGCAGATGATGCCGCTCGAAAAACCCTTACGACCATGCGTGCGCTTCAGCAGGACTTCGACTTTCGCAGTCCTCATGGATCCATCGGAAGAATTAATCGAGATGCAGGCCATGGCTGGGTCAAACCATCACAGAGGTCTTTTGGCCTCATCATGAGAACATTGGTCATCAGCAGACAATCACAAGGAATCTTTGATCCTTCGGTCGGTGCTTTAACAACATCCCCAATCTACTATGCACTGGATACGCATCTTGCAGAAAAGAAGAAAGGACTCGTTGATTACAGACTTATTGAGATAGATACTTCAGGAAAGAGAATCCGCCTTGCCAGGATGGGGATGGCACTCGATATGGGGGGAATTGCCAAAGGGACAATAATAGATACCGCAGTGACCGTTTTAAAAAAACAAGGTATCAAATCCGGAATAGTCGAAGCAGGCGGAGACTTTTATTGCTTTGGAGACCGAGAATGGCACATTGGAATCCGTCATCCTCGTGATAAAAAGCTCTTCGGCACGCTCGCCATTCGAGAACAAGGCGTCTGCGGTTCAGGTGATTATCAACAATATGTCACATTCGAAGACAAAAAAGGGAGTGAACGACGACATCATATTATTAACCCTTCCACTATGCTCTCAGCGCACCAATCCATCGGAGTCACTGTCATCTCCGACACCGCAGAACGTGCGGACGCTTTGGCTACCACACTCTTTATCATGGGGCCGATCAATGGACAGGAATTCCTCGATAAATATTATCCAACAACCGCTGCGGTCTGGTTTTCTCCCGATCAATCCGTTATTCTCTCCAAGAACTTTCCTGCCCGATGAAATTATTGTTACTAATCGGTATCAATCTTGCTTTAATCTCATAATAGGTAAATGAATTATAGATTAAAAACATTGTTATGAAAGATACTTAGTTAAACAACGGATCAAAAGAATCAAACACCATCAGAAGTATTGAGCGGATTTTAGCCTATCGGTCTTAACACGCAGTTTAAATTTGGATCAGGTTTATCAATGAATTTTCTGAGAAGTATCAACATTCGAACAATTCCTTTTGTGATTTGTGCATTGATTCTTCTAGGAATTCCTTTTGGAGTAGCCCTCCTTGTCCAGTATGATTACTTACATGATCTGGAAAGAGTCTCTACGGAACGACTCAATTTGTATGAAAGTACACTCAAATCAGAACTTAAAAAATTTGAGTATCTTCCCTACCTTATTTCCGAAACAGGCATGGTCGCTCGCCTGCTTAAAGACGGAGGCTCCCCACAGTCCGTGAGCCAATTCCTGGAAAAAGCAAACACCATAGCCGGTTCATCAGTACTCTATGTCATTAACAAACAGGGAGTCGTCATTGCCGCGAGCAACTGGCGTGAAGAGAAAAATTTTCTCGGCCTTGACCTCAGTTTTCGACCATATTTTCAAGACGCTATGCAAAGTATGCAGGGCAAATTCTTTGGTGTTGGTATCACGATCGGAGAGCCTGGTTTCTATATCTCACATCCGGTACGCAGCGGAGATGAGGTCGTCGGTGTCGCTGTCGCCAAAATAGTCTTATCCCCCTTAGAGAATATATGGCAGGAAGGAGGAGAAACCCTCTTTGTGGCTGACTCAAGCGGTGTGATTGTTTTGGCCAGTCGACCAGCATGGAAATACAGAACATTAGCTCCTCTCTCCAAGGCAACTCTAAAAATAATACATGATCGAGAGCAATACCCCGAATTCAAACTTAGACCATTGTCTTCGAAAACCACAGTCCGTCTTGGTTTTGCCCGTGAAGTGAGTATTGGTAATGAACGCTTCCTGGAAAATTCCAGATCTATTCCCGGTATGGATTGGACTATCAGCTATCTCATGCCCCAAGGTCAGCTATGGGAACGCACCCTTGGAACATCTCTGACTTCATTCGTCCTGATTGGTCTTGCCATTCTTACTCGACTTTTTTTTCGAGAACGCCAGCAAAAACGTTTCTCCAGGTTGCAAGCCATTGAAGCCGGACATATCCGCGACATCAATAAAAAACTGGCACTTGAGGTTGAAGAGCGCAAACGAACGGAACACGAACTTCGTGCTGCGCAGGAAGAACTTGTTCAAGCGGGTAAATTGGCAGCCCTTGGTGAAATGGCGACAGCTATAGCCCATGAGTTGAACCAACCGATTGCCGCTGTCAAAACATACATTGCAAGTTGTCGATTGATGCTGAAGCGGGGGAAAACTGAGGACCTTGACCCAACTTTGCAGAAGGTCTCTGAACTCGGCGACCGAATGGGAAAAGTTACAGGACAATTGAAATCTTTTGCACGTAAATCCTCTGATAAGAAAAGTGAATTTGACCTTCGCCTCGCGATTCAAGAATCTTTGACTTTAATGAAGCATCAGTTTCATGTGGAAAACTGTGAACTTGATTTAAATATGTCGGATGACCCCGTCTATATTATCGGTGACCGTGTTCGCCTGGAGCAAGTCCTTATCAATCTTTTCAGAAATGCTCTGGATGCCCTCCAGGAGACAGAAAAACCAATTATCGGCGTCAGTCTTCGGCAGGTAAAAGAGCGAGCCAAAATCCATGTCTGGGATAACGGTCCCGGCATTTCTGAACAGGTAGACAAACGCATTTTTGAACCTTTTGTAACAACAAAAAAAGAAGGCATCGGAGTTGGGCTTGGACTCTCTATTTCCTATAAAATAATCAAAGATATGAACGGAGATTTTCGCGCAGCCAATCGAGAACACCACGGTGCGGAATTTTTCGTTCATCTTCCATTGTCCAGGAAAAAACAGGATGGGTAAGGCATGCGGCATGTTATTCTGGTAGATGATGAACAGTCTGTTCGCGATTCAGCCCGTCAGTGGCTTGAACTTTCGGACTTTATAGTCAAAGACTTTGGTGACGCCCAAACCGCGCTGCACCACATAGAAAGCGATTATGACGGCATTGTCCTTTCGGATGTCAAAATGCCCGGCCTAGATGGACTCGCCTTTCAAAAAAAGATTGCATCCATTGATCCGGATATACCGGTTGTCCTGTTCACGGGGCATGGTGATATTGCCATGGCTGTGAGCGCCATTCAAGGTGGTGCATATGATTTTGTGGAAAAACCATTTGACCCCGAAAGAATCGTCGAAACCATCAAACGTGCTCAAGAAAAAAGAAGCCTTATTCTAGAAAATCGACGACTAAAAAAAGCCCTGGAAGGCTGCGAGGATATCGATTCCCGCTTGGTCGGAACGAGTCCTCTGATGCGGTCCCTTAAAAAAGAAATTGGGCATATAGCTCCGACAGTAGCCAACATTCTGATCTTGGGAGAAACCGGTACGGGGAAAGAGGTTATTGCCCGCGCCATCCATAATATGAGTTCACTGAAAAATGGCCCTTACCTGGCACTCAACTGCGCTACTATTTCTGTCAATATGGCGGAAAGTGAGCTTTTTGGCCATGTAGGGGGAGCTTTCACTGGGGCACAAGGCAAACGAATAGGAAAGCTTGAAGCCGCCAATGGAGGAACGCTTTTCCTGGACGAACTGAACTCCATGCCAATGGATGTTCAGGGAAAACTCCTCCGTGCCCTCGAAGTCAGAGAAATTACTCCTCTTGGAGCTAACACGTCCCACTCTGTAGACTTCAGGCTGATCTCCGCCATGAATGAACCCCCACGAAAGGCAATTGATGAGGGACGTCTCAGAGAGGACTTATATTTTCGAATTAACACAGTAGAAATGATGGTTCCGCCACTCAGAGACCGGAAGGAAGATATCCCCCTTCTTTTCTCTTTTTTTCTGGAAAGGGCAGCTGACACATATGGCAAAACAGTCGATCCTCCAGGACCTGGCAGTATATCGGCCTTGATGGGCTACGAATGGCCCGGCAATGTCCGTCAACTCAAAAGCCTTGCTGAACGATACATTCTCTCTTCGCTTCCGGCAGAAGAACGAATTCCCAAGCTCCTATCATGTAAGGTAGTTGACCGAAGAGAGTCGGCAGTATCCCTCAAGGATCAAGTCACCCTTTTTGAAAGGCATCTCATTCAAGAGTCTCTCATACGCAATGATGGAAATATCAAAAGCGTCATTACCGATCTGAGAATACCCCGTCGCACCCTTAATGAAAAAATGGTCAAGTACAATCTGAAAAGACCTGAATAACACATCGGCGGTTTTTTGCTTATGATTATATATACTATAAGCAGAAAACCGCCGATATCACTTCTCTTCAAAAAATAAACGTCTATTTTACAGTGGATTACAAAATGTAATCCCATGGCACACCTGTTGCTTATTTGTCACTCGTTGCGATCCAATTTCATTTAAGGAGGAGGTTTGGAAATGCATAGGGTGTCTGAAGCACGCCAAAATCCGAATGTGATCTATTTGCTCTCGCCGCTTTTGTTGCGTCCGCCAGACGACGCACTCACATCAAGCATGAGGCCCTGGCGTCGCCAGTATCATATAAATCAAGAACAACAGGTGAACCTAAGATGAAAACCTACACGACATCAGTCCCGGGTGCGTCCCGTATCGACGCCGGTCTCGACTGGCTTCAGATGCTGACCGGAGCAAGTCTGATTCTCTTCATGTGGTGTCACATGCTGCTCGTCTCTTCTGTGGTGATCTCGCCAAGCATCATGAATGCCATCGCCAATTTTTTTGAGGCTACATTTATGGCCCAAGTAGGCGGCCCACTTATTTTTCTGACCTTTTTGGTCCATTTTATACTCGCAGCGCGCAAGATACCTTTCCGAGTTGAAGGACAAACAACTATCTGGGCACATGCAAAGATGCTCAAGCACAAAGATACATGGCTCTGGGTTATCCAGGCTGGAACAGCCATGATCATTCTTATTTTGGGAGCGATACACATGTGGGTTGTTCTCAATGATCTTCCTATTACAGCCGCGAAATCAGCTGCCAGAATGCAACAGTTTTGGTGGTTTATTTTTTACATGATTCTCCTTCCATGTGTGGAGCTTCACGTCAGTGTCGGTTTCTACCGCATTGCCGTGAAATGGGGCTTCGTGAAATCAGACCAGCGAAAAGGGTTCAAGAAATTCGAAAAGACCCTGTTCACCATTTTCATGGTCATCGGTGTCATTACCCTGATTCGCTTTGTAACGTTAGGCTAACGAGGTTCATTCTATGCAAACTTACTATTCAGATCTGCTCGTCATTGGTGCCGGGCTGGCCGGAGAGCGTGTAGCCTGTGAAGCGGCCCAAAAGGGATTCAAAGCCACCTGCCTTTCCATCGTTCCGGCAAGACGTTCTCATTCATCCGCAGCACAAGGTGGAATGCAGGCAGCTTTAGGCAACTGTGCCAAAGGTGAAGGAGATGGACCCGACATCCACTTCATAGATACTGTCAAAGGTTCTGATTGGGGATGTGACCAGGAAGTCGCCAGGCTTTTTGCTGATGCCGCTCCCATTGAAATGCGTCGCTTAGCGCACTGGGGGGTCCCATGGAATCGCGTAGTTCCCGGACAGTCCTTCTATTTCAAAGGCGGAGAAAAATTCGAAAAATTTGAAAAAGAAGAAAATGAAGGACTCATAACTGCCCGCTCATTCGGTGGGACCGCCAAATGGCGAACCTGCTACACTTCAGACGGAACTGGCCATGCCGTTATGTGCACCATGGACAATCGGTGTGCAGAATTGGGCATTGATGTCTTTGACAAAAAAGAAGCCATCGCCCTTATTCATAACGGAGAATCATGCATGGGAGCCGTGGTTCGATGTCTGCGCACTGGCGAACTGGAAGTTTTTTTGGCCAAGGCAACAACCATTTGCACCGGCGGTTTTGGCCGCATCTACAAAGCCACAACCAATGCTGTTATCTGCGATGGAGGAGGACATATCCTCGCTCACGATACCGGTTTGGTCCCCATAGGAAACCCTGAATCCATTCAATTTCACCCAACAGGAATTGTCCCAACGGATATTCTTGTGACTGAAGGATGTCGAGGCGATGGAGGAACTCTGCTGGATTGCAACGAAGAACGGTTCATGCACATCTATGAACCGGATAAAGCAGAGCTTGCATCACGCGATGTTGTCTCTCGATGGATGACACACCACATGCGCGAAGGCAAAGGGGTCAAGAGTCCATACGGAGAGCATCTCTGGCTTGATATCCGCCATCTTGGAGACAAACACATCTCCACAAAACTCCGAGAAGTTGATGAAATCTGCCATCACTTCCTCGGGGTTGATCCCCGTACGGAGTTAATCCCGGTCCGCCCCACGCAGCACTATACCATGGCTGGCATCCGAACGAATAAAGATGGAGCAGTCTACGGCCTGACAGGTTTGTTCTCTGCCGGAGAAGCAGCCTGTTGGGATATGCACGGATTCAACCGTCTGGGGGGAAACTCACTCGCTGAGACCGTCGTAGCTGGAGGAATCATCGGCGCAAAGATTGTCGAATTCCTTGAAGGTTACGAGACCAAGTTTGATACGGCCTGCATTAACAGCGCAGTCAAACAGCAGAAAGAACGAATTCACGATGTGATCCACGGCCGCAAGGGGAAACTCAACGTCTATGACGTTCGTAATGAGATGCAGGAAGCTCTTATGAAAGGCTGTTTCGTTTTCAGAAATCAGCAGGGGCTTGAAGAATGCGTGGCGACCCTGCAAGGAACCCTGGAAAAATCTCGCAAAGTCGGCCTTGTATCCAGTGGAGAGGGTCCAAACCACGAACTCGCCGCAACTCTCAAAATAGAAGGTCAGGTTAAGCTTGCCATGTGTATCGCTCAAGCTGCCCTGCAACGAAACGAATCTCGCGGTTCCCATAATCGGGAAGACTTCCCTGATCGCAATGACAAAGACTGGCTTAATCGTACTCTGGCTTACTGGCGAGAAGGCTCGGACATGCCGGAATTTGTCTATGAAGATACCACTCCTGTTTTCGAATTGCCTCCGGGCGACCGCGGTTACGGCGGTGGAACGATCATTCCAGCTGACGAGAAATATGTCACTGATCGAACTGTAAAAAGCCCTGTGACCGAAATCGGCAAAAAGAAGTAACCCGGTTTAAAAAAGGAATCCATCATGGGTAGACAAATAAAATTCGAGATATTCCGGTATAATCCCCAAAAAAAGGGGGATATCCCGCGTATGCAAACATACTCCCTTGACGAAACCCCGAATATGACCCTGTTCATAGCACTGAATAGACTACGCGAAGAACAGGACCCGAGTCTTGTCTTCGACTTCTGTTGCAGAGCAGGAATATGTGGTGCATGCGCCATGGTTATCAACGGACGTCCAGGGCTGGCCTGTCAAACCAAAACCAAAGACCAACCAGGCCACATCATCCTTCACCCGCTTCCAGTGTACAAGCTGATAGGAGACCTTTCCGTCGACACCGGCGTCTGGTTCCGCACTATGTATGAAAAGACAGAATCCTGGATTCACACCAGGAAAGTCTTCGATCCAACTGCGGAAGAGGAACGCATGGACAACGCCATAGCTGAAGACATTTATGAGCTGGAGCGCTGTATAGAATGCGGTTGCTGCGTCTCGGCATGTGGAACAGCACGTCTTCGTGACGATTTCATGGGGGCAGCTGCTCTCAATCGAGTTGCCCGTTTTGTGGTGGATCCTCGAGATGAACGCACTGACAGAGAATATTATGAAGTCATTGGAAGTGATGAAGGAATATTCGGCTGCATGGGCCTGTTGGCCTGTGAAGATGTTTGCCCAAAAGGCTTGCCCTTGCAGAACCAACTGGGATTCCTTCGTCGTAAAATGGGTATTACGGCACTCAAAGACATATTTAAAAAGAAGTAATTATGCGCACTATCAATCCATCTGAAATCATTGATGCAGTGGCTTCCATGTGCATCAAGGCCAACACCGAACTTCCGGACGATGTCCGCGCCAAGCTCGAACAGGCCATGGCTGAGGAAACAAGTGCATCTGCCAAGGAAGTGCTTCGTCAATTACTGGAGAATGCAGACCTCTCCAAAGAGACTCTACTGCCTTTGTGCCAAGACTGTGGACTTGCTGTCTACTTCGTTGAAATCGGAGATGAAGTTCGTATTGATGGCAATATCCGAGACGCGATCAATGAAGGTACACGCAAAGGATATGCAGAAGGTTATCTTCGTAAATCCGCCTGCGACCCATTGACTCGTGTCAATACGGGAGATGGAACCCCGGCAGTCATCCACTATGATTTTGTTCCTGGGGACAAGCTCAAAATCATATATATGGCCAAAGGCGGTGGAGCAGAAAATATGAGCCGCGCCACAATGCTCGCCCCAGCCCAAGGCTGGGAAGGCATCAAACAATTTGTCATCAACCGTGTAGCTGAAGCAGGTCCTAATCCATGCCCTCCCACTATTATAGGCATTGGAATAGGAGGAACATTCGATCATGCGGCTAAAATAGCGAAGAAATCGTTAATACGTCGACTTGATGACACTCATCCTGACCCTGAAATCGCAGCCAAAGAAAAAGAACTCGAAGATTCTATCAACAAATTGGGGATCGGACCCATGGGGCTTGGCGGCAAGACAACCGTTCTGAGCGTCAAACTGGCCATCGAACCCTGTCACTTGGCGAGTTTGCCACTTGCAGTCAATGTACAGTGTCACTCTCAGAGGCACGAGGAGGTCGAACTCTAATGGCTGAATACAAACTCACAACTCCATTGACGGATGAAGATATCAAACAACTCAAAGCCGGAGATGTCGTGTTCTTGAGCGGATACATCTATTCCGCGCGAGATGCCGCTCACAAAAAACTCATAGATCTACTGGATGAAGATAAAGAATTGCCATTCAAGCTGGAAGGCGCAGCAGTGTATTATGTCGGACCAAGTCCGGCTCCCCCTGGCCGACCAATCGGTGCTGCCGGTCCTACCACGAGCTACC